>NZ_JBHWVI010000073.1:0-35771 GCF_042737005.1 Streptomyces sp. NPDC060027 | reverse complement strand
CTTTTTCTCTTTGCACAAAAACCCGGGGGGGTGCCTGGGGGGGCCCGCCCCCTCGCGCCCCCCCCACGCCCCCTGAGGCATGCCACCGCCCTGAGAACGGCAGGAAGGGGAGCGAGCCGCGAGCCCTCAGGCCCAGACGGACAGTCCGGCGACGGATCGGGACGCGCATCGAACCCGTGAGAGACCGCAGCAACACTGTTGCGCACTGCATGGCCGAGTCCGCAGCCGACGCTGCCTGGCCAGCTCTGCGCAGCCGCCCGTACCTGCCCTACTGCGCAGGACTTCGGATGCATTGCGCATCCACCTGCGCAATGAGTGCCACGCTGCGCAACCGCGATTGCTCATCCCCCTCGAGCGCGCGCGGGGGACGCCTGTGGTCGGCCCAACCATGAGCCCGACCATGGCAGTCCAGTGCGCATGGTGTCGGATCGTGACCGATGGTCGGGGGTTGTGGCCGTCAGCCTGGTCGGGGATGCCCGGTGAGCTGATGGCATGGATCTCGGATACGGCTCCTCACGTGGCGGCCCCGGACCCCTCGGGTTCGTAGCGCTCCCCCAGGACGTGGGTCGCCGCGGGCTCATGGCGGGCGAGGCAGCACGATGAGCCGCTTGGGGGCGGGGGTCCGCCGCGGGGTGATGGCGGCGGATCAGTTCACCCAGATCGCCAACGGCCTCCTCCGCGATCCCCGGCTCTCCTCCAAGGGGAAGGGAATCTTCGGCTTCATCAGCACCCACGTCACCGGCTGGTACGTCACGGTTGCCGATCTCGTGCGCGCTGGACCGGACGGGCGGGACGCCGTGCGCGCCGGCCTGAGCGAACTGCAGAGGCACGGCTACCTCGTCCGCGACCAGCTGAGGCACGACGACGGGACGCTCGGCGAGATCGTCTACTCGATCACGGACCGCCCGGCGTCCCTCGACACCGCACTCGCGCAGACAGAGGGCACGGCATTCGTCTCCGCTCTGCCGAGCAGGTCGGCAGCCGGCTCCAGTGCGGGGATCCGCCGTGGGGTGATGGCGGCGGATCAGTTCGCCCAGATCGCCAACGGCCTGTTCCGCGACCGACGGTTGTCGTTCAAGGCCCGCGGCCTGTTCGGGCTCATCAGCACGCACAGGGACGGATGGCGGATGAGCGTCGCGGACCTGGCGCGCTGCAGCCGGGACGGTCAGGCAGCCGTCAAGAGCGGGCTGAAGGAGCTGGAGAAGCACGGCTTCCTGTTCCGGGAACGCGAGCGCAACCCCGACGGCACCCTCGGCGCGGCAGCGTACGTCATCACCGACCTGCCCATCCTGCAAAGCACCAGGTCCGAGCCGATGTCGGGTTTTCCACCGGTGGATAACCCGACGTCGGTTCATCGCCCCGCTAAGAACACCAACAGAAAGAACACCACGAAGCAGAAGACCAGCCCCCTCCGTCCGTGCGACCGCGCCGACGTCGCGACGCCCACGGGAGCGAGTCAGCCGGACATGCCGGCATTCCTGCCGGCCGCCCACCCAGCAGACGAGATGCATCCAGGGACCCGGCTGCTGCTTGAAATTGGAGCGAGCCGTCCCGAACTCCTGCTGACCGGCAAGGCGCTGACCGATCAGGGCCGCGTGGTCACCGGAATGATGGGGTCCGGCTGGAGCGGTGAGCAGCTGCGCCATGTCATCACCGACCGGCCGTTGCCGAATCCGGTGCGCACGTCGGTCGGCGCGATCATTGCCGCCCGTCTGCAGGCCGCTCAGGCCTACCCGCCGCCCGCCGCACTGGACGGCCTGCATCACCGCGACCACGTCCTGCAGGACGAGCCGCCCTCGAGGCTGGTGACCGAGCGGCGGTCCACGGCGTGCGCGGCCCGCACGGTGACCGAGGCCCTGACCTACCGGGCGCTCGCCGAGTGCGCCAGCTGCGGAGTACCGGGCACCGCTTCCGGCGAAGACCTCTGCCCGGCCTGCCTGGGCTGGCCGCTGTGCCGAACCTGCCCAGGACCGACGCCCCGCCGCGCCCACCCCGATAGCGACGGCCGCTGCACCACCTGCGCCACCGCATCCACCTACCTGCCGGAACGGAGCACACCATGACCACCCCTGCCTTGCCGATATCCGGGATCGCTCACCGGTTGAGCCCGTTTGGGCAGCAGCCCAAGCGATGGGAGAAGAAGCGGTCCCGCGCGGTGCGCGGTGGCCACGTCTGCTCCGGATCCGGCTGCGAGGCCAGCTACGAGCCGGTCCTGATTCGGGAGCAGGCCGGATGGGGGTGGATCGACTGGAGCGTCCCGGCCGACGGCAGCCTGCCCGAACAGCCCCACCGGATCGCTGTGTTCACTCCGGTCGCGACGCGTACCCAGCGCCTTTGCCTGCGCTGGCTGGCCAGGAGTTCCGCACGCCGGATCCGTCTCGGCCCGGTGGCCGTACGGACCGCTGCAGCCGCCGTCGCGGTCCTTGCTCTGCTGGCGGCCGTCCTCGCGATCCTCCAAGGCGTCCCCTTCGTGCTTGTGCTGCCGACATCCGCCCTGGCCCCGCTCCTCGTGGAACACCTGAGCGACCCGCTCGAGGCCCGTGCTGGCGAGAACGTCCGGATCGTCGAGGCCGAAGCAGCTTGCCGCTACCTGCAGCGCCTCGCCGCTCTGCACGCTGGCCTCGTCCGGGCAGCCGCCGGCAGCGACCACCCCGAAGTAGGGCACGCCGTCGAGACCGGCCACCACCAGCTGTTCGACACAGCGGACCTGCTCCAGCGACACGACACCCGCTCAGCCTCCGGCGAGTTCATCGCCCGGGAGCAGTTGATGCTGCAACTCGCCGTCCAGACCCGCCACATCGTCGCGCCCACGCAGGGTGGCGCAGCGTCCGTCCGGCACGACCGGGCCGACGTACCGGAGCCGCTGGGCCCCTATCCGCCCAGGCCCCGCCACCCAGCCAGCCACTCGACGCCCATCGCGCCGATGAAGGAGGAACCGCTCATGCCCCAGGACGGCCCCGAAGAGCTGGCCCGCCAGGTGTACCTGCTCTTCGCCCACGAGGCCTACTACCCGGCCGCTGCCCAGGAGATCAACACCTCGCTCGTGGTCGCAGCCTCCCTGCTCCACCCGCGCGTACGGCAACCCGACGGCGCCCGCATCTACGACCGCCTTACCCGCGGCCGTCGGCCGGGCGAGATCGTGCCGCTGTCCACGCTCTCCCACGAACTGGACGGCGGCGCGCGCTGGCCGGAGGTCGGCGACTGGGAGGCGGTCACCGCAGACCTGCTCCAGATGATCCAGGGCGGCGCATGCGACGCCCTCAGCCTGGGCCTGCCCAATCTCGCCCGTGCTCTGGTGTGCTCCGGTCCCCACAGCCGAGTCCAGGCGTACGATCCGGCGGTCGGGCGGCATCGGACGTGGGGGCCCGCCGACCGGATCGAGGTCCTGGTCGAGGTTGGCAGGCAACTGGCCTTGGCGGAAGCCGGGCGTGCCCTGTGGCCGGGCGACGGTCTGGCTGCGTTCTGCCCACCCCGGCAGCGGCACGTGATGCCCAGGCACGAAGTGTCCGCAGTGCGGGACGACGGCGCAACACCGCCGACATGATCACGCTGCACAGGTGGCCAAGACTCGCTCGTTCCCAGTCGGCACCAGCGCTGCAAAAGACGGTCTTGCTCGCCCAGATCGCGGGGCTCATCATGATGTGGCCCAAATGCTGTGGCTGTGCAAGGAGTTGAAGAGATGTGGTTCTCTCGCGGCAAGCCGTACGACAGTCCTGCTGAGGCCCCCGTCGACCTGGTGTCTGCCGTGCGGGCTCTCCGTGCACAGATCACCGAGGCAGCCGCATCCGACCCCGATTCGGACCTTCGCTTCCAAATGGGCCCGATCCAGCTCGAGTTCACTGTTGCGCTGACCCGCGACCGGACTGCCAAGGGCGGCATCAAGGCATGGGTCGTCACGGCCGACGCGGAGCGCAAGCGGTCTACGGCGAACACCCATCGCGTGACGCTCAACCTCACTCCCGTATCGGCCGCCACCGGCGAGAGCCCCGAGATCCGTAACACCGAGTCCGGCCACCGCATCGTCCGATGAGCGCTGCCGTTCGCCACCCCAGCCGCCTCTACTTGGTCGCACTCACTACGAGCGACGACCAGGTGCGCGGCAGCGGGTACCTCCTCAACAGCCGCGTGGTCGTGACGGCAGGTCATGTGGTCGCAGGCGTCCCGGCTGAGGATCTGCGCGTCTGCCGACTGCATACCCTGCGCGCGACGACCGCCGAGGTTGTACGGATCGAGAAGGACATCGCGGTACTCGTCACGGCCGAGGACCTGGCCGCGCCGGGAGAGCTGGCGAACGTGGCGTTGCGCGAGCTGGGATCCGACTCGCGCTTCGGTGACTGCTCGGCCCTGGGTCTGCCCGCGGTGATGACCCGGGTGACTGCCGGCGTCGCCCCGCTCGAGGCCGCGTTTCGCGTGGCACCCAACAGCGCGGACAACCACGGCTACCTCTCCCTCGAACTTGACGGATACCCGCCGGCGGGTCCGAAACCGTGGAGCGGCATGTCGGGTGCACCGGTGTTCCATGCGGGCCGGTGGCTGATCGGTGTCGTCGTGCGCGACTCCACGGGCTGGAACCACTCCCGGCTCGAGGCGAGTCCTATCAGTGCCCTGTTCGAGGAGGCACCGCTCGCTGACGCGCTGTTCCGCGTCCGGCCTTCACCGCCGGTTACCGAGTCCGACGCTCGCGATACCGCGTTCCTGGACACGTACCGCAGTGAGACGATCCGCCGCTACGGGCACATCGAACTGTTCGGGCTCGGGCTCCAAGGCCATCTCACGGACGACATCAGCATCGACCACGCGTACGTGAGTCTGCGTGCGGGCGTTCCTTCGCGGCGCCTGTCGTCGACGGCGGAGCAGACCAGACCTGTTGAGCCCCTCATCGCGAAGAACACGCGGCTTCTGCTGCGGGGCAGCCCGGGGGCGGGGAAGTCCACCCTGCTCGAGTGGCTTGCCGTCTCCATGGCGCGAGGTTCGTGCAAGGGGGAACTCGAACCGTTCAACGACCAGATTCCCTTCCTGTTGCGCCTGCGCGACATGTACGCGCCGAGATGGAAACGGATCGAGGGACGGGACGGAGTTCCGCCGCGGATTGGGCAGTTCCTCGAGTTCAGCGGGATGGCGAGTGACTTCGCCCCGCCGGACGGGTGGATTCGCCGGATGCTTGAGCAAGAGCGGGCGCTCCTGCTCGTCGATGGCCTCGACGAGGTGCTGGAGGGCCACCGGGACGGCGTGCTGCGCTGGATCAGCGATCTTCTGCGGGAGTTCCCTGCCCTGCATGTCATCGTCACGGGGCGCCCGGAGGCGCTGCAGCATTGGTCCCCTCCTGCCAGGCTCGGTTTCGTGGAGCTCAAGCTCGTTGAACTCGACGCCGACCAGCGGGCGGAGCTCATTCACAAGTGGCACCAGGCGGCGATCCTCGGGGTGCACTCGTCACGGCTCGGTGATGAGGAGCGCGACCGGCGCATCGACCGTCTCTCCGCCTACGAGATTTCTCTGACCCGCCACATCAATGCATCATCGGATCTCTCCGCGCTCGCCGCGACCCCACTGCTCTGCGCGGTACTGTGCAAGCTTCACGAGGTGCACGGCACCCGGCTCCCGCGGTTCCGGCAGGAGCTGTACGCGCGGACCGTCGACATGATGCTCGGGCTGCGCGACGCGGACCGTGAGGTGCCCGAGCCGCTCCCTGGCCTGGACATCGATCAACGCCGAGCGGTTCTCTCTTGGATCGCCGGCTACCTGACGGCGGAAGGCGAACGGGAGATCACCCTGACGCGATTCGACGAGAAGGTGCAGAGCCGGCTGCCCAGTCTGGGACGGGAAGCCAGCGCCCACACCCCCAGTGAGATCCGCAAGGCCCTGCACGAGCGGAGCGGGCTTCTCGTCGCCCCGGCCGAGGACACCCTGCGCTTCAGCCATCGCACCTTCCAGGACTACCTCGCAGCCACAGATCTGGTCGCCCAGCGCTCCTTCGGGCAACTCGCAGGCCACGCCGGGGAGGAGATGTGGGACGACGTCCTGCGCTTCGCCATGAGCCAGTGCAATCTTGCCGACACCCGTGAGTTCGTCGCCCAGATGCGGCGCAAGGCACGCCTGGTGACCAACGGGAAGCAGCGCGCGCGCATGCGCCTGGCTGCGGCATCGTGCATTCCCTACGCGGTGCAGATGGAGGAGGAGGACCGCAGGTCCCTGATCGCGGGGGTCGCCAAAACGTTCCGGCTCGCGGCGAACGAAGAGAACAAGGCACTTGCCTCGGGGCCGGAGAAGGCCCTTGCACAGCCCGCCGGGTCGCAGGACGGTCTCCCGCACGAGACCGACCAGTACGCCTCGGTAGGGCCCGACCTGCTCTCTGCCCTGCAGCGTGACTTTGACTGGCAGGACATGGACCTTTGCCGCAGCGCCGCCCAGCTGGCTGGCAGGCTGGGCGGCTCCGAAGCTCTCGCCTTCCTGTCCCAGATGCCGTTCGAGCAGCGGAAGAAGCTTGCCTCCGTACTGGTCGGCATCTGGGAGAACTGCCCGGGCCAGGAATACGCCGATGCCGTACTCGCCGGTCTGGACGTCTCCCGATTGTGGGCCGACTCGACCCAACAGCTCGGCCAGGCACTCGTTCTGGGCTCGGTCGAGGGCCTGACGGTGCGAAAGGCTATGCCTCTCGCAGAGGTCGTCTCCTTCGCCAACAGGCATCGGACCAGCTTGCTGAACTGGACGCCCACCGCTCTCAAGGAAACCGAATCCTTCGACCTTCTCCGTGAGGCGCAGGGGCTGACCAGCCTTCTTCTCGGAATCGCTCCGACCACGAGTGACCCGCTGTTCATCGCCTCCATGATTCTCATGCCGCATCGGCAGTACGAGAGGTTCCGGTTCACCCTGCCTGCGTTGCCCGGCGTGCGGGATCTGGCGCTCACGTCCATGCCCCTCGACTGGCCGGCGCATGTGGCCGAGTGGACGAGCCTGGCCCAGGTCTGGCTCACCGGCTCCGCGGTGGAAGGGATCCACTCGCTCGGTGATCTGCCGGCCCTCACGCAGCTGTCCGTCTCGTGCGCGGCGCGGCAATTCACAATGCCCTCAGGCCTCGGCCACGGCGGAGTGAAGCACCTCGGCCTCATGCTTCACGCAGATCACGGGGTCAAGGAGATCGATCTGACGCGCCTGCCGACGGCGTTCCCGGCCCTGCGCCGGCTCACGCTCGGTGTTGCGGGGCTCGGCTGGGAAGCCGATCTGACGGGGCTCGAGCACGCGCCGGACCTGCGGATACAGCTCCTCGGCGTGCCACGGAACCACTCGGGTGTCCGCGGCGTCGAAAGCTTCCCCAGGGAACGGATCAAATGGGGCTGAGGCGCTTGCACCCACCCCGCACGTAAAGAGCGACGTCCACGACTCCGGCTTCTTTGGATTCCGTCCTGCGCGCTCAGGGCCCGATAGGCCAGCACACCCCAAGTAGGCCCCGCCGTGTGCGTGTAGGGCGGTATGGGCTATCGGGTGCGGGTGTAGGTGAGGGCTTCTCCGCTGCTGTCGATCGTGCGGCGCAAGCTGTTGTCGTTTTTGAGGATGAGGGTCGAGGTACCACCCGGTGCGCAGGAGGCTAATGGAGTGCCGGAGGTGACGGTGCTCGGGCCGAGTTTCAGTCGGCTGGTGCCGCTCGGTGCGGCGGTCAGGGACGCCGTGAACACGCAGTGGTAGGTGTCGTTGCCGGCGGGGCCGTCGGCGACGAGGATCAGTACGTCGTCGCCGATGTGGCCCTGTTTGATGACGAGTGATCTGGTGTTCTCGCCGGGGGCGTTGGTGATGGTGGTGCTCCAGCTGCCGAGGTAGGCCTCTGGCACGTCTCCGTTCACGACGGGAGTGGGGGAGGGTTTGTTACTGCCCACGGAGTGTGAGGGGGTCTGCCGGTGGACCAAGGGGCGGAGTTGGTAGCCGAATGCGGTGAAGGCGATGGCGAGGACGGCGGCCGTCGCGGCCAGCGCGAGGGTGGGGCGCGGCCGGTGCTGCTGCGCCGGGGTGTCGCTCTTTCCGATCACGACGGGTGACGCGGGATCGAGGACGACGGTGAGCCAGTCCGATGGGTCTGGTCCGGGACTGTCGCGGTGCGTGGGCGCAGGGGCGGTGGCTGTGGCTTTCTCGGCCTGCGGTGGTGGTGCGGTGAGGATGGACCGGCGTGTGGTGCTGTCGGTCGGGCGGCGGATTTCCCAGACTCTCGACGGCTTGGGGGAGTTGCCGACTGGGGGGGACGGGCCGGCTGCTGCCGCTCGCTCGGCAGTCTGGTGGGAGTAGGAGCGGATGCCGATGACGGCGGCTGCGGCCCTGCGCGCGAGGCGGAGCTCCAGGGCGGGGGTCAGTGCGGTGGTTCGGGTGGGATGCGCGGTGGTGCCGAGGGTGGCTGCGGCGGCCCGGCGCAGCAGGCTGGGCCGGGTCATCCGGTGCCGTCCTGGTTCGCGGCCGACGGTCTGTGCGCCCTGCCTGGCTGCGGGGAAGGACGGGATGAGGGCGGGCTGTCCGGTGTTGGCGGTAACGATGTACTGGTGGCGGTGCGCTGCGTCGGCGGAGTGTCTCGGGTGCTGTGCAGGACCTGTCCCGGACCGTTGCCTGCTGCGTCGGCCGGCTGCGTGGCACTCGTGGCTGCGGGAGTGGCGCCTTCCCCGAGAACCGCCTCGGCCAGGCGGGAGTTTTTGAGCTGGACGAGGACCAGGGGCGCGGATGCTCCGGCGGCGAAAACTGCGAAGCCGCCACTGACCTGTCCCGACGTCCCCAGCAGTCCGGCTACCAGGGCTCCCAGGACGGTGTGCACCACGGCGGCGATGGACTCGCCCCCAACGTCGTAGAACGCGCCGAACGCAGGCGGCCCTTCAGCGCCGGGGTCGGGAGCAAGCCGGTACTGCTGGCGCCTGTTGAGCCATTCGGTCATGCAGTCGTAGGCGTGCATGATCCCGCGTACAGCTCCGCCCGCGGCGCCGAGCAGCAGCAGAGTCGCAGTGTCCACGGTGTCTCAGCCCATGCAGGAAGATTCCAGTGATTCCGTCGCAAAGCCTACGGACCAGGTCACTGGGGCGTGGCTCGTTTACCGAAGAGCCCGTTTGCAACCCGGCCTTTCCGGTGGGTAGTTGAGTGCCGCGCGCGTCGGGAGCCAACCACGGCCTCTCCCGAGCCGGTCGTGTGGTCACAGGCTCGACGGTCCTGCGGTGCACCGGCGGACGGATGGGGTGATTGGTGCGAGGGGATTCGAAGTAACCGCTCGGAGGGCGCAGCGTTTTGGGCCTGCCAACGCTTTTCTGTGGTGAGGGCCTGCCCGAAGGGCCCCGATGCAGACAGTGGAGGCGAGTGTGGACGCATTACACGAAGTGGCTCCTGTCCTTGCGACGGTGGCCGCAGCCGCGGGATGGATGGCACGCCGCGGCGGGCGGGCAGAATTGTGGCATTTGCTGGGGGCGTGGGCGCGCGGACGCAGCCGGATGCACGTGGAGCGGGAACGCTGTTACGTCCTGGTGGAGTTGGTGGAGCGTCTGCCGCCCGGCAGTCGCCTTCATGTACGGGTGAATCCGGGCGGGCAGAGCAGCATGGACGTCCGAACGGCGTTGTCCTCAGATACGGCTGATGGGCGGGACGGCCGGTGACGGTCGTGGAGCCCGCCCCGAGTGAGGGCTGTGGGAGGCCGCCTCCAGAAGGGTTCGAGGCGTTCTTCATGCAGTACGAGCCGCGGTTGCGCCGCTACCTCTATGTCCTCGGAGCGCGCGAAAGCCTTCTCGAAGACGCGGCCCAGATGACCCTGGAGGAAGCGTTCCGCTCGTGGTCGAGCCTGCATCACCATCCCCGACAGGATGCGTGGCTGTTCACCGTGGCCCGGCAACGCTACGCAACGGCCTACAAAGAGCACCTGAGGATCGGGGAGCCGACCGACCCGGTCCTCTTCGACCGCATACACCAGGACGACGCGACAGCGGGATGCGACCAAAGGCTCGACCTGCTGGCCATGCTCCGCCGGATCCCTGAACAGCAGTGTGAAGCCCTCGTGCTGCGCCGGTTCTTCGACCTGCCCTATGAGGCGATAGGTGAGGTCATGGGGGTGCGGCCCAGCTCGGCCCGCTCCCTCGTCTGCCGTGCGCTGGCCAGCCTCACCCGGATGCACGACGAAGACGAAGACAAAGACAAAGAGGAAGGGGGATGCACATGAGTGTCGAAGAGCGTCTTGGGCAGGCGCACCGCGCACTCGAGGAGATGTGGTCCGATGAGGCGGCAACCGCCGATCGCCTCCAGCGCCTTTTGGCCCGCGTCCACTCGCCGCAGTACGCCGGCCCAGCCGCCGAGGCCCTGTCTGCCGCCGCACGTGTCCGCACGGATGCGACTGCCACCGGTGATCTGAGCGCAGACCCCCCGGCAGCGACCCGCACCCTCTGCCCGACCGGATCCCGTTCGTTGCCAGTCCAGGACACGCACCAGGCGCACGCTCTCGGAGCCGGACAAGGCTCCGCCGGGCCTGCCGAGGACTCCGGCGTGAGCACCGTGCGCCCCATGGACCCGGACAGCGCCAGTGCCCGGATCGTGAAACTGGTGGAGCAAGCCCAGGCAGGCGATCCCGACGCCTTCGGCCAGCTCTACGACCGGTACAGCGACACCGTGTACCGCTACATCTACTACCGTGTCGGCGGGAAAGAGACCGCGGAAGACCTCACGAGCGAGACGTTCCTGCGCGCTCTGCGGCGCATCGCATCGTTCACCTGGCAGGGACGTGACTTCGGCGCCTGGCTGGTGACGATCGCCCGCAACCTCGTCGTGGACCACTTCAAGTCGAGCCGCTTCCGCCTGGAGGTGACTACCGGCGAGCTGTTCGACGCAGCCGGAGTCGAGTGCTCCCCGGAAGACCGAGTCCTGGAGGCCTTCTGGAACATGGCGCTGCTCGACGCCGTACGGCGCCTGACCCCGCAGCAGCAGGAGTGCGCGACTCTGCGATTCCTCCAGGGGCTCCCTGTTGCGGAGACGGCCCGCGTGATGGGTAAGAACGAGGGTGCGGTCCGGGCCCTCCAGTACCGGGCTGTGCGGGGGCTGGCCCGGATTCTGGACGCCGAGAGGAAGTAGCCGAGTGGCGTACAAGGTGTGCACGAGCCGTGCAGTCCCGGGGCCTGCGGCGGCTCACGGCCATGGGGTCGGGCCAGCCGCCTCGGCGCCTGCTTTGTCAGTGAAGGACATTAGAAGACGCGGGGCGCATCGACGAACTGGTGAGGTGGCTCCAACGGTGCGCAGCGGCTGAGCGGGCGGCTGCGGCTACTGGCTGGCGGCGGGCACTGCTTTGAGGGCCGGGCGGGTCGGCGAAGCGGTGTCCCTCTTCGACCTGTCGTAGCCGCCGTAAGCCAAGCGCTCTATGCGTCTCTCCACCGCATGTTCCAGACGGGTCCTGGGCACCCGAGAGTTCCGGGAATCCTCCGAATTCGCTGGATACCGTCGAAATGCGGCCATGGACAAGGGGGAAGTGGCGATGCCCGAACTCGCGCGATTCCAGATCACCCGGCGTACGGAGCGCAATCGGATCTCCGCTGATGGTCAAGTCTTCGTCTACCCGGACCGCACCGCCCCGACCGCTTTGCTCCAGGCGGTCATCGACGCGGTCCAGGGCAGGGACGACGACACCGCGGCGTCACGGGCCGTGCGCGCGCTGGCCCGGGGCTTCATGGAGAGCGACGCGTTCCTCGACCCGGACGCGCCCACGGCGTCACGGGGGCTGGAGGCCGAGGTTCCCAAGCTGGACCAGTGGTTGACCCGCCACCCCGACGCGTCGCTTGACGACCTCGACGCTGTGTTGTTCGCCGCTGCGGTCCGTCTCGGGTTCGAGGACGTCACGTCCGAGACAGCCGCGGCCACGATCGTCGCCTCCGATGAGTGGGCCATGTTCCGTGCCACCGTGGGGGACAGCCTCGTTGCTCTGTTGCTCGGCGGCAACGGCGCGACGGTCGTCGAGGGCGGGGACCGGGGGAACCTCCCGACCCACCTCAAGGCCGCGCGGTTGACCAGGTGGGTCGTCGTCTGCGGCCTCGTCGAGTCACTCGCTGGCTGCGGCCGGGACCTGCCCCCGCTCCGGGTCCTGCTCAAGAGGCAGCCCGTACTGCCCTGTCCGCCCTTCCCCCTGCCTTTCCGTTCCCGCCTCGCCCGGCTGCCCGCCTTCAGTGATCTGTACGTCGTCAGGGATGAGTGGGCACGGTACGTACCCGGGGAGATCGCACACATCGAGAACGTCCTGAAAGGGGAGTTGAAGGAGCGGATCCACAAACGGGTCGACGAGACGGAGACGGTCGAGACGCGTTTGGAGAGCGAGACCACCATCGCCGAGCGGTCCACTGAGACCACCGACCGAACCCTCCTCAAAGAGGAGTCGCAGGTCGACACCGATCTGACGGTGAGTGTCGAGGGCCAGGTCGACACCGCGGGACAGTACGGGCCGACGCACGTCGAGACCCATATCGGCGGATCGGTCGAGTACTCCCGCGCCGAGTCGTCGCGCCGCGCCAACGAGCAGGCGCACGAAACGGTGGAGCGGGCGATCTCCCGGACCGAGCTGCGGGTGAGCGAGGCCCGGACCCGGCGCACGCTGCAACGCATCGAGGACCGCGAGCGGCACCTCGTGGACAACGCCAAGGACCCGGACGGTCACGTCATCGGTGTGTACCGGTGGGTGGACAAGATCCAGCGGTTCCAGGTCTTCCGGTATCCCCACCGGTACCTGCTGGAGTTCCAGATTCCCGAGCCAGCGACGTTCGTCCGCTGGCTTGCGGCCCACGCCCCGGGGCCCCGCACCGTGTACACGGAGCCGAAGCCGTTCACCGTTACCGGCAAGGAGGGCGGAGAGCGTCTGACGGCCGCCCACATCAAGGTTGACACGTACTCCGAATTCGCCGCGCGGTACGACGTGACAGGACTGCCGGAGCCTCCCGACCCGGAGATCGCGGTGTCAGAGGCCTTTGTCGTCTCCGCCGGCGAGCGCAAGGACACCATCGACAACTACGGCGCGATCCCGTTCCCGCCGTCCGGTGCCCAGGCCAAGGAGCTGGCAATCCCCGAGGGCTACGCCGCGGTCTCCGCCGTCGGTTCGGTGTCGGCGCCGCCCGAGCTGGCCAGCTGGAAGACGTGGACCGACTGGTCCAACCAGGAGCCAGGGGGCGACGACGGCGTCCACGAGAAGGTCGGCTGGCACGAGATCGTCGCGACGCTGGAGATCGCCGGGCGCACCGCGCGGGCCGCCACCCAGGACTCCGACGCCGCGCCGGCGAACACCGTCATCCGGGCCCCCGGGCTTTACCACGGCTTCTGGCTGACCGAGGAGTTCCGGTGGAAGCAGAACGGGGCCGAACAACGACAGTTGTCGCTGGACACCAGGCCGACTGGCAAGCTGTCCGTCACGGCCACGGTGGGCGGGGCGTACAAGGCCGGTGTGTCCGTGGCTGTGATGTGCCACCCCACCGAGGCGACCTGGGCCACGTGGCGCAACGAGGTCTTCGCCCGGATCCATGCCGGCTACGCGGACCTGCTCGTCCGCTGGCAGTCCGAACAGGCCACGCTCGACGAGGATCCGCTGATTCCCGTACCGCAGGGTTCACCGGCGCGGCACCGCGAGGTCGTACGCGAGGAGCTGAAGCGTCAGGTGATCGAGTCGTTCATCGGAGAGCGCTTCGAGGGCATGGCCGCCGTGACGGAGAGCGAGGGCACATGGTCGCGCGTGGACCTCGACAAGGCGCAGGCCGTGGGCCCTTACCTCCAGTTCCTTGAACAGGCCATCGAGTGGTCCACGATGACCTACATCCTCTATCCGTATTTCTGGGCTGACTCCGCGCGGTGGGGCGAACTGCAGCAGACCGAGAGCGCCGACCCCGAGTACGACAGGTTCCTGCGGTCCGGATCGGCGCGCGTCGTGGTCGCGGCGCGGCCGGGATTCGAGTGCGCGGTCAACCACTTCATGATCTTCGGCGAGCCGTGGGGAGGCGATCCGGCGCCTGTCCCGGGTGACGAGCTGTACGTGTCTGTGGCCCAGGAGCTCAAGGAGCTGACGCAGGCTCCGGTGGACGGGATACCGGGCGAGAGCTGGGAGGCCCGGCTCCCCACGACGCTCGTCTGGCTCGACACCGACTCGGCCCTGCCCAAGGAGAACGAGCACGCCACGCTGCCCGAGGGGAACAACCACGACACGCTGCCCGGGGAGACGGAGTGAGCGAGCTCGGGGGCCGGTTCCTGCTCGCCCTTACCGGACACGTCCACTTCAGCGGGGCGACCGGGGAGGTCGGCGACCGCATGCTGAGGGGGTTGCTCGACACGCTCGGCCAGGTGTGCGACCCCCGGCGTTTCCTCGCGCTCGACTCCCGGTCCACGGCGGCGGACGAGGTGGATCTGGCCCGGCTGTTCGCGGGCTGGGTGCCCGAGGAGATCCGGGAGGAGATCGGGAGGCTCCTCGCGGGGCAGCCCCCAGCGCCGAATCGTCCCGCGACCACGCCGGCGCCGACCGCTCCGCCGGACTCGGGCGCCTTGGAGCGGCTCACGCGGCTCCTGGCCGAGGAGTTCCAGTCGGCGGAGGGCGTTCAGGTGATGGCGTCGCTGAGCACTCTGCCGACCGAACTGATGCGGGTGGTCTCCGGGTCCATGCCGCCGCCGGGGAGCCGGTGGGACATTGAACGCGTCGCGAAGCTGATCCGCGACTTCTGCGTCGAGTGGCTGAGCAGGTTCAAGGGGCTCGGTCTGCCCGGCGAGAACACCAAGCGGGTCATGCGGGAGATCGACACGGAACTGCTCGGCCCCCTGGAGAAGCGGCTGGCCGTGGCCGCTCTGCTGAGCATCGGCGGCAAGGGGATGACCAGCGTCAGGGACCTCCGTTCGCTGACCGGTCTTCCCTCTGCCTCCAAGGCGGGCATGGAGGTGCACGAGCGTCTTCAGGCGGAGTACCGCCGTACGCGGCCGACGCGGCTGATCGTGCAGGAGAGCATCGTCTACCGCTCCGGTAAAGGAACCTCGTTGAAGCGGGCGTACAAGAACGACGACACCCTGATGGCGCTGTGGTGGGCCCGCGACAGCTACCTCCTCAAAACGCGCAAGGCACTGCGGAAGTCGCCGATCCCCTCGGTGGACGAGAGCAGTCTCCGTGACGACAACCTCGACCTCGGCATCCCTCCCTTGCCGGGCAGCGGCACGATCTGGGAGATCAAACCGATCCGTGGAGCGCCAGCCGGTGTGGTCCAGGAGTTCGCCTACCGCACTCTGTTCAATATGGCGGTCGCGATCCTCAAGGATCTGCCGCGTTTCCACGCGGTGCTGCGCGCCCCTCGCAGGAAGCCGGTCTACTTCTCCTGCGAGCACGTCGAAATGGGCACGCTCGCCGGCTGGCCCGAGGTGGCGCACGAGGTGCTGGTGCTCTCCCGGTCCGCGGCGGAGGGCGGGGCACGCACGATTCTTGTCACCATGGTCAGCGCGCTGCCGGGACTCGTGCTGTACGTGCGGTTCGACCTGCCCGCCTACCTCGTAGCCGCACTGGCCAGAGAGGTGGCCAAGGCTCTCGACAAGGCGAGCAAGGAGCTGGAGGGGAAAGTGCGGACCGCGCTGGCATGGGCGGCCGTGGTCGCCACGGTGTGCGTGGCGGTCCTTGCCGCTTTCGCCGCGGTGTATGCCGCCGCCCTGGCGGCGGAGGCCGCCGCGGTCGAGGCGTTGCTGGCGGCAGGCGCGGGAGTGCTGGCTCGGCTGGGCGCGCAGTTGCCGCAAATTCTAGAGTCCCTGCGCCGGGTTGTGGATCAAGTGACTCCGCTGGTCCAGGAGTTCGGCCTGACCATGGAGCCGGCCCGCGATCCGGCGGCGGGCACGTTGCGCCTGCGGTTCCGGGCCCGTGACGGGGTCACACCGGACCAACTGCCGACGACGGATGCGACGGTGGGACCGCTGCACTTCGAGAACTGTCCGCTGACCGTGCTCGCGAGCCTGGAGGACGCCCTGGCCGTGGCCCAGTCCCTCGCCTGCATCGCCCTGTACCGGACGATAGATACTGGCCCGGGCGGCCCGGTGACCACGAGCTAGGTGCGCTGCCCCGGGACGTTGGTGACACGCGTGCTTCGGCCGATACCGGCAGCTGGGCGCCGAGGGCATGCATGACCGCTCCAGCCGTCCGAAGCCCCCACTGGGCTGACGCAATGATTCGGTGTGCGATCAGTCGGTGGTGAGGTCGGTGGTGACGGATTCCCACAGGGAGTTGAACCATTGCTGGGACTGGATGACGAAGGCGGTGTCGTCGCTGGTGCTGTCGGTGCCGAACAGCCGGACCAGTTCCATGGGGTTGGCGTCGTAGATGTCGATCTGGCGGCCTTCGACGTCGAGGGGGCGACGGTGGAGGGTGTAGTAGGAGAAGAGGGCTTCGGTGAGGTTGACGAGGTAGAGCTTGGCCATGGGGGTGAACGGCAGGGCCCGGAAGGTGATGCGGGCCTCGATGCCGTGGGTGTCGTGCAGTGACAGGAGTGCGGCGCGCAGGGTCTGTCCGTAGGCGTTGCGCTGGGCGAGCCAGCGCCGCTGGATGGTGTCTCCGCCCTCGTCCCAGGAGACGGGGCTGGGGAAGGCCAGGTCGATGTCGCGGCTGGGCAGCAGGACTCGGACTGTCACTGTCTGTGGGCTCACCTGGCCGGTGTGGACGGCATGGTTGGGCGGGCCATGGCGATGGACAGGGCCTGGCCGCTGAGGCAGACGGCGTCGATGGTCACCTCGTCCTCGGCGAATGCTGCGGTCAGTAGTTCGCCGAGCGCGGCGATGGCTGAACCGTGTGCCGGGGTCGGTCTGTGTGCCGGGCGAGGTGTGTTGCGGCCGGCGGCATCCAGGAGGCCCCTCCAGTGGGGTGTGGAGGGTGGTGCCTTGGCCGCCCACGTGCACAGTTGCGTGACCACCTTCAGAAGTAAGTCTGCAGCCTCCCGGGGGAGATGGTTGCCGCGCAGTCAGTCGCTGAGGGTGGCCACCGGAACGCCGGTCGCGCGGCTGGCCCGGGCGAGGGTCAGGCGGGAGCCGGCCTCTGCCAGGCGGGTCTGTGCCTGCTGCCACAGACTGTTCAGTTCGGTAAGGACCTCGGGGGTCGGGCTGCTGGAGGCGGGCACAGGCGCCAACTGCCCTTCTCACGAAGGCCGTCGGAAATTCCGACCCGGAAAAGCAGTCTAGGACCCCATCTGACGACTTTTCCGACGTTGTTCGACATCTCTGCCGTTGGCAAGCTTCCTGCGCGTCAATGCCTGGTAGTGGCCGCGCGCATCGGGCGGTCGGCCTCTCGAAGGGAGCGGAGGGAATATGGCGCAGCGTTCGACCTGACGACGGCTGGCACGGGCGGCACTGTTTGCCACCGTCCGGGGCGCCGCGGCAGCGGCGGGATCCGGGATGGTGGCCGCTGCGCTGTGGTGGGTCCAGACGCGGTGAACGGCGCCGGGGCGGGCCGTTGTGCGTGACGAGGGGAGCGGGTGGGGTTGGTGGGCCGGACGGTGGCGAAGAGATGGGCCCCCGATGGCAGCGTGTGGCGGCCTTCATCCGATGAAGAGGCATGACAGTTGGTCGAGGAGGCTGGGTGTGGGGGCTGGGTTCGGTGGTGTCGTGGCATGCCGGGGCCGGCGTCTGCGTGGTGGTGGCGGTGGTGAGCGCATCCGTGTGGCTCGCTGAACGGGGCCGCCGGGTCACGCTGGTGGCGTTGGTACGACACGCGCCGCCGGGGACAGTGGTACGCCAACAGCGGGGCATGGGCGGGCCTGCGATGGAGGTCCGCCTCGGGTCTGCGGTGGGGGAAGGGGGCACCGTGAGGGACCGGCGGATCTCCGAACAGACAGCGCATGACGTGTCAAAGGTGTGGGACTGCGAAGCGATGCCGTTACTGCGCTATGCCATGGTCCTCACGGGTGGTTCGCAGCCGGCCGCGGAGGACCTGGTGCAACGGGTGTTCATGGCGGCGGCCCAGCAGTGGGATTCCCTGGCCGAGACCGGCCTGTTCACCACGGGCTGGAAAGTGGAGCCCGGCAGACACCGGGCTTGGCTGCGCCGGGTGTGCCGCAATCAATGGATTGATGACGTCCGCAGGGCGCAGCGGTTGAACCAACTGGGTCCTGAGCTGGCGCGCAGCCAAGCCGCGGCGCCACCGGATCCAGCCGATGTCGTGTTGGCCCGTGATGCTCTCGAGCGCTGCTGGAAAGCGATCCGCTCCTTTCCCGAGCGGCGCCGGCAGGTGGCCATTTTGTACTTTGTCGAGCAGTGCTCAACGGCGCGGATCGGCGAGCTGTTGGGGATCGAGCCGTCGGGGGTGCGTAAGCACGTGGCGATCGCCCGCGCAGCGCTGCGGCACGCGGCGGATGGTCCTCTGCAGAGCATGCAGGCCACCAGGTCGCGGGAGGAGGAGCAGTTGTGACAAAGGATGCGGACGACCGCAAGGGCGACGCCATGATCGCCCGCCTGCTGCAGGATGCCGAATGCGTCATCGACACGCATCCGGGCAGCCTGCAGCGGCGCAAGAACGAGCTGCGTGACTGGATGGCCGGCGTGGACCGTACCGACAGGCCTGAGGCCGAGGATGATTCCGTCAGCCGCCAGCACCCGCCCGGGGCCCGGCTCCGGTTCATTAACTTCCGTCCCGATCTGGCATTGAAGCCACTCGATCGTGCACGCGAGCCCGACAGGGACCTGATGGCCCGGCTGCGTTGGCCGGTCGGAGACCACGGCCGCACGGTTCCTGCCGGCAGCAGCTGCGGGCGCCCGAGCGGCTGGCAAAACGAAGCGGCCGAGGCCGCGTTGAGCGCGGTCAGCGAACTGCGCACCCGTCTGACCCTGGTGCGACCGGACGCGCAGACACGACTGCTGCACCGTGTGCTGGCCCAGACGGAGGAAGAGCTCAGCCGTACTGGACAGATCTCCGTCGGCCTGTATGAGCAACTGCGCACCGTGCTCACCGACGCTCCCTTGGATCCGGCGCTGGCGGACTGTGCCGGCGTTGTTGCACGGCTCCTGGCAGGGGAGTGAACAGGTGCGCGGATACGGCAAGAGCGTCTGGGTCTGCGACCCGGGCGGCGCACAGGGGGCCGCGCGGCCGGAGCGCGGGGCGACGGTGCCAGGAGGGGCCTGCGACTTGGAAGGGGCAGAGCGCGCCTACCTACGCGGTGCCGAAGCCAGCGCCGCGTATCGGACCCGCCGGTCACCTCGATGCCTGGGAAGGGCTGCTGTCCGTCCTTGCCGCACAAGCCCCCCGAGCTGCTTCCGCCCGGAAGGCGGCCCGACTGCTCACGACGGGACTCCCGGCAGGCGACTGACCCCCACCCGGGCGCCACTGCCCCCCACTTGATGCCGGAGCCCGCTGCCGCTGGCGGGTCACGCCTCAGTGAAGAGAAGGGGACGCCGGCGCTCAGAGTCGCGCCCTGTCCACCCCGATGTGAGGAGCGGAGGCCCCGGGTGGTCGATTGCTTCGATGGTGCGCTGCTCGGCGAGTTGCGTGGCCGTCAGCCCCCTGGTGCCGACTTGGGCGTTCAGCTAGCCGTGAAAGCCCCCTTGAGGGTGCCAGGCGGCTGGTGTCGTGTCCTGCCCGGCCGGTACGGCGCCCAGCCCCGCGCGCGGCCCTGGCCCCGCCCGCTTCCGGATACGGTCCCGCGCTCGGCTACCAGCTGGTCGCCGGCTTTGGCGCAGGGCTCGCGGCGGCATCCGCCACCGAGGCGGTCCTGGGAGCGGTGCCCGGCGAACGGGTGCCCGGCGAACGGGTCGGCACCAGGGCCGCCCTCAACGATCTGGTCCGTGAGGTCGGCGGAGCCCTCGGCATCGCCGCCCTCCTCGCCGCACATCACCCACAAGCTGGTGCCGCTCAGGGACCGTTGCCGCATTCCAGGCCCCTCCGCCGCCCTCCTGGATGGGTCTCGGTGACGTTCATGAACGTGGGCCGCCGCGGCGGCCGCCCTGTCCGCCGCGCTCATTGCCGCCGTCTGGCTGCCCCGCCATGCCGGGCCCACGCACCCTGCCGCACCTGCTCGCGGACCACGGCTGGAGAGGGAAACACGATGAACTTCTCCGAGGAACTCCGCCGCCGCTGACCGAGCTTCTGGGACCCGGCAGTCGGTGAACGGTGAGGGACCAAGTCCTGCTCCGGTTTCCGTGAGGAAGGCCAGCCGGATCAGACGATCGTCAGCCGCCGGTGACGGTGGGCCGGCCCCCGGCCGCCGACGCGCGGCAGTAACTTGTCCTTGAACTGCGTCGCTGCTTTCCTTGCGGCGCAACCGTGCGAGGCGCGGCTCGTTGGCCAGGAGTGCTCACCCTTCCCTTCCGTCCCATTGCCGGCCCGCACGGACTACCGCTGCTGGGAAACCTGCCCGCCTTCGGACGTGACCCCTTGGCGTTCCTGGAACGTCTGCGCGACGACTACGGGGACGCGGTGACCTGGTCGCTCGGCCCGATGCGGATCCTCTTCCTCGCGCACCCCGAGCACATCGCGGAACTGCTCGGAGCCGACGAGCGACGCTACGAGACTCTGGACGCCGGCTGGGCGTTCAAACGACTGATCGGCAACAGCGTCATGCGCAGCCAAGGAGCCGAATGGAGGCGCAAGCGATCCATGGTCCAGCCCACGGTCCGGCCCCGCCAGGTACGCCGATACGCGACGACGATGGTCGACTGCGCGGCGGCGCTCGCCGACCACTGGCGAGACGGGAGCCGCGTCGATGTGCTGCGCCAGATGTCGCTGCTCTCCCAGCGGATCGTGGTCCGCACCCTGTTCGGCAACGACCTCGGACAACAGGCCCGCGCGCTGGGTGAGGCGATGTCGCAGGCAGGACGGGAGATCAGCGCCGAACTACGGGGGATCGGGCTCTTCCTGCCGCCGTGGGTGCGCACCCCCGCTCGTCGGCGCCTGCTCGCCGCCGTCGCGACAATCGACAACGAGATCGACCGGCTCATCCACGCCCGCCAGACAGCAGGAGACGGACACGGCAGCGGTGAGGACCTGCTGAGCAGACTGCTCGCAGCCCGGGACGAGGAAGGCCAGCCACTGACCACCACGCAGGTACGCGACGAAGCCGTCACCCTCTGGATCGGCGGCCACGAGACCACATCCACGGCGCTGACCTGGACCTGGTACCTCCTGTCGGCATCCGCGGACGCCCGCCACCGTCTCCACGAAGAGCTAGACCGCGTACTCGGCGGCCGCCCGCCGACCATCGACGACTACGAACAGCTGACCTGGACTCAGCAGATCATCAAAGAATCCCTGCGGCTGTACCCACCCGGATGGATGATTCCGCCCAGACTCGCGCAGAACGGCGCCACCCTGCACGGAAGCTCGATCCCGGCCGGGACGACGCTCTGGTGCAGCCAATGGGTCACCCACAGAGACCCCCGCTGGTTCCCGAACCCCACAGCCTTCCGCCCACAACGCTGGGACGCCGGCCCCGAACAGACCACGCCTCCCTGCGCCTGGTTCCCGTTCGGAGGCGGCCAGCGCGCCTGCCTCGGCGCACGGTTCGCGCTGGTAGAGACAGCACTCGTCCTGGCCACACTTGCCCAGCGCTTCCACCTGGACATCGAAGGCGACCCGACGCCCACAGCCGGACTGCAGCTCCAGCCGGCCACACCGCTGCACGCCACCCTGCGCACCCGATAACCCGCCCCGCGTCCCAAGGCCGAGTCACCAAACGCATACACGCACCGGCGCTGTCGCGACACCGCCGAACACCTCACGTTGCGGTGAGCGTTGCGGCAAGTGGCGCGCTGGCGACCTGCACATTCGATGCGCGACGCAGCCCGCCCGTGAATCGTTTTTGCGGTGAATGTGTCCGCCCGTGAGAGTGAGAGACAGCCAATTGGGCGTCCGTTGGGGGTGGGGTGGCCTGTAGAACGCGGGGGTGTTCAAGAACTTTCTGCGGGGCTTCGGCGCGCTGACACTTGCAGTGGTCCCGCTCATCGCTTCCAGTCCCGTACAAGCCGCCCAGGCTCCTGGCAGAGCGCGGGCCGCGCAGGTGATGACGCTCCCTGACGCGATCGGCCGGGTGCGCCTGGCTGATGAGGACCGCTCCGGTTACACCCGCTCGTCCTTCCGGCACTGGAACGCCGGCGACATCGCCACGGACGGCTGCAACACCCGCAACGAGGTCCTCGTGGCCGAGGCCGTCAGGGCTCCGGCGGTGGGCCCCGGTTGCCGACTGACCGGCGGTGCCTGGTTCTCCTACTACGACGGCAAGGAGGTCACCGATCCAGGCGCCCTGGACATCGACCACATGGTGCCCCTCGCCGAGGCCTGGGATTCGGGCGCCTCCGCCTGGACGGCCGCCCGGCGTGAGGCCTACGCCAACGATCAGGGCGCCGCGGCGTCGCTGGTCGCGGTGACAGCCCGTACGAACCGCCAGAAGTCCGACCAGGACCCGGCCGATTGGATGCCGCCGGCACCAGATGCGCAGTGCCGGTACGTGCGGGAGTGGGTGGCCACCAAGCTGCGCTGGCAACTGACCGCGGAAGCTGCCGAACTCGAGGCGCTGAAGGTGTTCGCCGACGGTCCTTGCCAGGACAGCGTCGTGTCGTACACCCCCGCCCCGTAACCGCCTTCCCCGCTCCGCATTGCCGGCCCCTCAGCGTCCCGGCTCTCCGGAGCAGTGTTTGTCCTGTCCATCCGTTTCGCTGAAAGGTGTGTGTCATGGGCCGAGGGTTGATCGTCGTGGACGTGCAGAACGACTTCTGCGAGGGAGGCAGTGTCCCGGTCACGGGCGGGGCCCGGATCGCGACCGCTGTCGCCGATCTGGTGGAACGCAGCGCCGGGTCTGACTATCAGTACGTCGTGGCCACCCGGGACCACCACATCGATCCGGGGAGCCACTTCTCCCAGAACCCCGACTTCAAGGACAGCTTCCCCGTCCACTGCGTGGTCGGGGGCGAGGGCGGCGAGTTCCACCCGAACTTCGCTCCCACGGCCGCGGGCGGCAAGGTGGACGCCGTCTTCTTCAAGGGAGCCCACAGCGCCTCCAAGAGCGGTTTCGAGGGCGCCGACGAACACGGCACCTCGCTGGCGGACTGGCTGCGCTCGCGGGAGGTGGAAGAAGTCGACGTGGTGGGCATCGCCACCGACCACTGCGTGCGCGCGACCGCGCTGGATGCCGTCAAGGCCGGGTTCCGTGCCCGCGTGCTCATGGACTACTCGGTCGGCGTCGCACCGGAGACCACAGCGTCGACTCTGGAGGACTTCCGCAACGCAGGCGTGGCCGTCTCCGGTGAGGCGCCGGTCTCGCAGTGACAGCCGGGGCGCCTGTCTCCCAAGGGGAGGGGCAGGACACGAGAACGAGCTCCCGGGATTCCTCGAGGGTTGCGGGAGCCCCCTCTGATGAGCTGATGTACCGGACTCATCCGGCCGCTCTCCGACGTACGGTGCACGCCCTCATTCGGGTCGGCGACACAGGCGGTGCCGTCGGCGGCCGCACCATCCGACTAGGCCGACGAGCCGGTCACGCTCTCCCACATCGCGGTGCCGGCTGATGCGCCGTTGAAAGGAACGACATGACTACGAGGAATCAATTGATGCGTCTTCGTCATACTTTGGGCGCTGCGGCGGGTGCCACCGTGCTGCTCCTGAGCGTCCCCGGCTCCGCCTACGCGGCCGACGGCGACTTCAGCTACACGTATAGCGACAGCAGCGGCGCCGAGGAGCAGGCCACTCTCCACGACCCCGCGAGCAGGAGATGCATCACCCTTCCCGAGGCTGCCCAGGAGTACAACCAGCCACCCGCTCACTCACCGAGGAATCGCACAGACACCTTCGCGATCGTTTTCACGAACGCCGACTGCTCGGGCGACGAGTACACATTGCGTCCGCACACCGGCGTCGCGGGCGAGCGCCTGAAGTTCCGGTCAGTCATTTTCCACTGACCTGCGCCACTCCTCGCCTCTACCCGGCCTGACGCGGAGCCGCCGCGTGCCAGAGAAGGAGACGTCGCCTGCCGTGCCTCTCGACATGGCAGGTGTTGCTGCGACCGGGCGACCCGTTCTGGTGCCGTAGGCGGTTCAGCGAAAGCAGTGCGCATGGGGCCACAACTGTGCTTCTTCCGGGTCGTTGCTCACCTTGTCGGCGCGCACCAGGCGCGTCCGGTGGATCAGGGGGAGTAGAGCAGTGGTGGCGGTGGATTCCTCGGTGGGGCGGCCGATTCGGCGGAGCGTGCTGGTGACGGGTGCCACTGGCGGCATCGGTGTGGCGACGGTATTGCGATTGGCCGGTGCTGGCTTTGATGTGATCGGCACAGCGCGTAGCCAGGAGAAGGCGGACCACCTCATCGCTTCCGCCGGCGCGCGCGGGCGGTCGCTGCGCACGGTGGTGCTGGATGTCGCTGAGCCGTCTTCCTGCGAGGAGGCGATGGGAGAGGTCGCCCGGATGACGGGCGGCGGCGTGTGGGCGGTGGTGAACAACGCCGGGGTACCGCAGGCGGGCTCGCTCGAGAACGTGAGTGATGAGCAGGCGCGGCATCTGCTGGAGGTGAACCTTCTGGGGGCGATGCGGATCTGTCGCCTCGCCCTCCCGCAGATGCGTCGACGTGGTCAGGGCCGCATCGTGAACGTGTCGTCGGGACTGGGACGGGTGCCCTGGCCGCTGGGCGGCTGGTACAGCGCGAGCAAGCACGCCTTGAGCGCGCTCACCCACTGCCTGCGCGTGGAGATGGCGCATGCCGGTGTCCGCGTGTCTTTGGTGGAGCCTGGAGCATTCGCCACCGCGATGCTGGACCGAGCGGTAGACGATCTCGCCCAGGTTGATCGCGCCCACGCGGCGGGATACGACCGGTCGCGGGCCCTCTTCGGGGCTGTCAACGCACGTGTCCCCACTCCGGAGCCGGTCGCCCGGACCATCGAGAAGGCGCTGGCCTCCCCCCGGCCCAGGGCCCGCTACACGGTCGGCTTCGACGCCCGTCTCCTGGTGCCGCTTCACGCCGTGTCACCGCTGTGGCTGTCGGACCGGGTGAAACACGCGGTCAGCGGCCTGCCCCACAAAGCTCCGGCGCGTGCCGGCGTGGTGAAGGAGTCGGCATGAGTCTCTACAGCCGCATCACCCAGGTCGCGGTCCACCTGCCTGACGGCCGCCAAGGCGCGCGAGCTATCGAGGACCGGCTGCGCGAGCACAGTCCCGGTGTACGGGTCCCGGCCGGCTTGTTGTCCAGGCTCTACGGGCTGCAAGAACGCGTCGTCGCCGCGGACGGCGACATGCCCTCCGGCCTCGCCTCCCATGCCGTCGGCCGTGTCCTGGCTCAGGCGGCCCTCGAACCTGGTGAAGTCGACCTGCTGCTGTTCGCCGCCGTCAGCGCCGATGTCCAGGAACCCGCCAACGCCCACATCGTCGCCGCCCAGACCGGGCTGTCCTGTCCCGTCTTCGACGTCTCCAACGCCTGCAACAGCGTCCTGAACGCCCTGGAGGTCGCGGACGCTTTCATCCGCGCCGGCCGTTACCGGCGGATCCTGATCGCGTGCGGGGAAACCCTCAGCCGCCTCAGCCGGTGGAACCTGACACCCACCACTCTGCGGACCGGGCTGGCGTCCCTGACCGGCGGGGACATGGGCGCCGCCCTGCTCGTCGAAGCCTCCCCCCGGCCGGGCATCATCGCTCACACGTTCATGGCGAACTCCGCGGGCTGGCCGGCTGCCACCCTCTTCAACCCCCACCACGCCCCCAGCGGCCCGCCGGGACTGCATATCGACTCCGAGCAGCTCCTCGCCTCCTTTCTCGGCATCGACACCCGCGCCGCACAGTGGCTGAAGGAACAGCACACCGACCCGAACGAACTCGGCCTGGTCTGCCTCCACCAGCCGTCCGTCCCCTTCGTCCGCACCTTCTGCGAACGCCTCAGCATCCAGCCCGACACGGTCGTGCCCACCTTCCACCGTACCGGCAACATGGGCGCAGCCACCCTCCCCCTCCAACTCGCCCACGCCGCCGACCAAGGCCGGCTACGCCCGGGCACACAGGTGGTCCTGTTCGGCATGGCCAGCGGCGCCAGCGGCGGCGTGATGTTGATCAGCTGGTAGGCACAGTGGCGCGCACACTCGCACTCGTGACACCACGGCCGGCCAGAGCGGTTCTATTCAGCCTTCCGGGACTGCCTGCTCCATCCGACGGGTGCCATGGCCGCGCCGTCGCCGCATTCTCACTGACGGCCGGGCTGTCGGTGCCCACCCGTACCCTGTCGCCCAAGCACGTGCGACAGGAGGGCAATGTGGCCCGCAGCGGAATCAATAAACGCGAGCTGGACAAGTGGACGGACAGCCTTGCCAAGGAGGCCAAGAAGAGCCTGGAGCGCGCCCAACGACGGCACCCTGCTCGTATGTCTGCACAGCTCGATGCCACCGTCAGCGCGCTTTCCGGCGGTGAGCTGACCGAGAGCAGCGGCTATCTGGACCGGTTGCTGCTCTTGCTGGACACCCGGACCGGGCGTGGCGCCAGCCTGGCACAGATCGAGCAGGAATTTCAGGAGGACCTGGCCCCCCTCGCTCTTCAATTGGAACAGCGAGGCCTGGTGAGGGCCTTGCGGGCCGCGTCCGGCCTCTACGCCATCCACCTCAGCGATGAGGGCCTGGTCGAAGTGCACCGGCTGAGGGAGCTGCAGAAGAACCGTGCTGCCCGCTTGCGGCACACCATGGATGCCTTCCACCGGTGGCTGTTCAACACAGCAGGCGACCGCGAGCCCATCAACCCGGTGCTGTTCCTTGACACCTTGGTCGTTCTTCGCCGGGGCCGTGATCACCGAATCCGAGCTGCACGAAGCGCTCGGCTACCTGTCTGAGCACCAGCTGATCAAGTACATCGAAACCGAACCCGTCACCGTCGCCATCACACCTCAGGGCGTCAGCTGTGCCCTGGCAGGAGGAACCGTGCAGGAATACACCAACCGCCAGCGCCCCGGCACCACTTACAACAACTTCCTGCCGAACGCGCAGGGCGTCATCATCGGCGAGCAGCAGAACGTCACCCAGCACAACACCGCTGGCATCGACCCGAGCGCGTTCGTCCAGCTGGCTGGCTTCGTCGGCCAGATCAGCAACACCCTGGGCATGCCCGACCAGGACCGCGAGGAACTGGAGCGCGCCGCCCAGGAGCTCCATGACGAAGCGACGTCGCCGAGCCCCGAGCCGGGCCGGATGCGGCAGTTCGCGACGCAGGTCAAGGACATGCTGGTGGGAGCCGGAGCAACGGCGGCCGCCCAGGTCGGCATTCAGATGGCTGAGCAGGCCCTGGGCACGCTCGTGTAGAACGTCTTGCGCCTCAGGATGGGAGCCTAGGGAGATCAGTCATGGTGCCCGGGGCTCCGGCTGCGACGGCTGCCTTCCCTCGTTCGGAGGTACGGCCGCCTTGAGCGGCGCTCGTTGAACGGACATGGCGCAGCAGAATGTCAGATCGCTAGATCAGGACTGATCTACACGGCTGCGCTGGCGGTAGGCAGCGGGAATTGAGGAGTACGAGGGGGATCTGGTGTTCCCCTGGATACACCACACCAGGTGGATCAGGCCTGCTCTGTGTTGCCTTCGCCGAGTGCTGTGCGCAGCCAATCGAGCGAGTCTGTTTCGAGTACCGCTTCGGC
Organism: Streptomyces sp. NPDC060027; assembly: GCF_042737005.1. Taxonomy (NCBI): domain Bacteria; kingdom Bacillati; phylum Actinomycetota; class Actinomycetes; order Kitasatosporales; family Streptomycetaceae; genus Streptomyces; species Streptomyces sp. NPDC060027. The sequence goes on along the minus strand of NZ_JBHWVI010000073.1, from coordinate 8,235 downwards.
AAATGTCGCGAGGTGCGGGGTGCTCTGGACGGGGCGCGGTGAGCCCTTCACCATGCCGTTGTGGCGTGGGACTGGGTTGGGACAACGGCAGCCGGGCTCTTCGGTGTGGCAGGGACGGCCTTCACGTGGCTGGCTGGCGCGCAGGGACGCCGGCACGCGGAACGCATGCTGGCGCGTACCCAGCAGGCGGAGCGCAGGGCCAGACTGTGGCAGGAACGCCGGGAAGCTTACTTCGGGGCTCTGCGCGTGATCGATCTCGACCTGCGGCGCGAGCGGTACAAGGAACTCGGGCAGTTGCAGAAACTGCAGGAAGTGGAAGGCCACTGGACCAAGGTCAGGAGAGTGGAACTCACCACCGAAGCGGCAACTGCTCTGTGGGCCTTCGGAAGCGACACAGTAAGAGACCTGGCAACCCGATGGATCACTGCCAGCGATGCCGACAACGTCACCGAGATGCGCCAGATCGCCCTTGAATTCCGGGCAGCGGTCCGACGGGAACTGCAAGATCCCACCCGGGGCTGACCACCTGACCGAGCAGCCACGCGCACGTATGGCCAGCCCGTGACGCGCAGGCAGGCACGGGAGTTGACCAGGTCATGGACGACTACGACCACCTCGATCTCGACGCGATCGACTTCGCGCCGGTGGACGACACCACTGAGCGGCTGGCCCTGCTCACGTTGGAGGAGGCGCATGACCTGCTCCGGCTCCTGCTGACGATCGCGCAGGACGGCCATCCGCTCTCGCCGCAGGCGGACCGGCTGGCGCGGGAGATCGCCGCGCGCGTCCCCTCGGAGAACTGACCGCGCAGCCGCCGTCCAGAGTGCCTCATCCGAGAACCAACTTGATCAGGCCTGTTCCCCGTTGCTTTCGCCCAGTGCTGTGCGCAGCCAATCGAGTGAGTCTGTTTCGAGTACCGCTTCGGCAAGTGCATGGGCGGTCTTCGTCGTGAGGCGGCTGCGACTGTTGTCGATCCAGCGTTGCGCGTTCTGATATCCCTGGGCCTTGTACTCGATGCCTTGGATCAGGCATTCCAGCTTGTCGGCGTCCCGTGCGCAGACCGATTCCGGGGATTCTTTGGCCTCGTATTCGTCGATCAGCTCGCGTACCGCCTGAGCCAGAATTTCGGGCATATGGGCGACCTGGTCGGCGGTGACGTGGCGAGGGTCGGCCTGCGGCGCATATTTCCTGCCCAGATAATTCACGTCCCCGGTGCGGGTTTCCTGTGAGTCGTGCCATACCGCGAGGAATGCCGCCCTGGCTGGGTCCGCGCCTTCCAGCTTGGCGATGATTGTCGCGATGAGGGCGGTGCGCCACGAGTGATCGGCGACTGACTCCGGTTCTTTGACCCCGGCCATCCACCATCCGGTGCGTGCGGTGTTCTTCAGCGTCCCCGCCTCGTACAGGAAGCGTGCCACCGCGGTCAGGTCCTCGGACACCGTCAGGCTCCTCTCACGCCTCGGCGAGGCGGATCGCGTACCGGATGCTCTCCAACTCCCGCCGTCCGCGCGGCGAGAGTCCCCCGCTATCCAACATGATCGATAGCCTCCCGCGCAGCGCCTGGGACGATGCACCCGAGCGGAGCAGGCCGGGCCGGGCCTGGAGGAGGGCCCAGATGCTGTGGATGTTTAGTTCCACGTAGCCGTGCCCGGGCGTGATCCCGTCGACGAGATGTCTCAGGAGCCTGTCGCCTGCCCACGGCCCCGGGGAACGGGCGGCGATGAAGGCGTCGGAGAGCTCGACTTGCCTCACCTCGCCGACCCAGTAGCCGAAGTAGTTGAGGTTGGCAGCTTCTCCGGCATCGTCGTCCACCAGTGCGGTGTCGATGAAGTGAGACAGGCGATCGACATCGCCCTGTCGGGCGGCAATGGCTGCCACACTGCGGGCGTTCAGCCAGCCGGTAAGCCAATCGTCCGGCCGCTCGCTGCGCTGCTGATGAACGAGCCAGTCCTCCGTGTCCGTCTCTCGGTCGTATCCGCACAGGTAGAGGGCTTGGCGACGTAGGAGGAACTGGTCCGTACCGCGCGCCTGCTCTGCAGCACGTCGCATCTGAGCGAAGAAGCCCTGCCGCTCAGCCGAGGACAGTTTGGGCCCCGAAGGAGTCGGTCCGCGGCGAGGACGGGATGGTGCGGGCAGGTTACGCACTGGTTGTGGCGGTACCCCATTGAGCGGCCACACCAGCACTTCGGCGAACTCGCGTTGCATCACCATCGCGCCGAGCGGACTCTCCTCGACCTGGGAGTCTTCTTCGAGGACGCCCGCCAGGAGTACATCAGCTTCCAAGGCGCGCTCCAGCACTTGTAAGAGAGCGGACGAGGTCCCCATCTGCATCAGCCGACGACGGTGGACGAGCATCTGCCCGACCGGCACCGCGGTAAGTGGACGCCGTCCGGTCTCCCACCCGGCGATCGTGTTCAGGCTCACCTTCAGACGCTCGGCGACCTCCTCCTGCGTGAAGCCCTGCTGTTCCCGTATCACCCGCCAGACATGACCGCTGATGACGCCGAAACGGCCGCGCGAAGTCATACCTGTACTGCCGGTCAGGGTTTGTCGAGGGCTCGGCCGCATGGGAGGTCCAATCCGGGCAGTTTTCAGCAAGCCACCTGTACTCGCGGTCACTTCAGCAGCTGCGACAGCTTTTCTACCGTAATCGCCATCACTGCGAGCCTAGTAGGGAGGCAGCAACTCATGGGCTTAGTTCACGTTCGCCAGCCAACCGTGCCAACCCGCCCCGAGCGGTGCTGCAACCCGTCACCGAGGTTGAGATGACGACAGCTGTACGAACGCATCGGACGGTCCCCAATTGCGACGAGGACGTCATGGGGTTGACCTTTGAGGTTGCGCCTCGCCGTGGCGGCGCCCTGCCCCAAGAAGACATGCGCAGAGTCGGTGCCATACGGCAGATCGTGGCCGCGCGGCTTCGGTATTGCGGGCTTGAGTTGATGACGGACGACGTCACGCTGATTGTCTCGGAGTTGCTGACCAACGCGTTGTTGCACAGCGGAACGACGGAGATCAGCCTGACCGTCGTTGTCCGCGATGAATTCCTTCGAATCACCGTCCGGGACGGTATGGTCGGATGCGCCGAGCCCGGCGAGGCCGATGAGGGTGCCGAGTCGGGGCGCGGTCTCGCTCTTGTGGACCACCTGGTTGAGGAGAACGGCGGCGCATGGGGGACCAGTGACGCAGGAGCAGTCACCTGGTGCCGTCTCACCGTTTCGACCCAGGAGAAGGCGTGATGGCCGCCGCCACTGCCCCGGGGCGGACCAGGGCCGTACCTGTGTGGACGCCGCCGTTAGTCCCTGAAGCCTTGGAAACGGTGCTGACCAAGGTCCGCGGTTGGCAGCCCTTCGACGGTGAATCGCTCCTCGACGATGTTGGCGCGATCCTCGATGACGTCGTCCCAGCCGAAGAAGCCCTCGACGATTACGCCCTGCGGCTCCGCGGCCATCTGATGCAACTCGTCGCTATCGCCATTGCTGCGGAGGCCGGCCAGAGGGACGCGGAGGCGGAACAACTGATCGAGCACGCCCGCCGGTTACGCACCGAGGCAATGCCGGGCGAACACCTCCAGGCCGTGGGGCACCTGCGCCGGATGGCCTGGTCGGTCAACGAACTCCACGAACGCCTCGGCGCGATCAAGTGCCTCAGGGAGGCGGCCTGATGCTGGGACCCCTCCTTCCGTACAACCCGCCCGCCCCGTCGAGAAAGACGCATCGCTCCATGCCTTCCACCGCAGCCGGACCGGCCGTAGTCCCATACGTCATCCAGCGGTTAGGGGAGGAGGCCGCACCCGACAACCTGGTCATCAGACGCACCGCGCCGGGCCGCAGCCGCCTCCACTACCTCGACGAAGACCCCCGGGACCGTGATCCCCGCGGTGTGCTGTACGCGCGGGTCGGCTGGAATCCGCTGGGCGCGGACGGGATGCCGACCGGGGAGCCGCAGTGGAAGTTCATGCACCCGCATCGGCAGATGATGACCATGCAGACCCTCCGGTGCCAGGTCTGCACACAGCCCGCCCGGACGAGGATCGGCCTCGTCTTCCTTGCGGGGCCCAGGGACGAGGACCCCACCCGGGCCGAGATCCTGACGAACCAGCCTCCGGTGTGCGCCAGGCACGTCCGCACCGTTGCAGTGCTGTGCCCGCACATGGAGAAGCAGCCGATGGTGTTCCTCGCCCAGAGCGCCCCCATGTACGGCGTGAGCGGAGTCCTCTACGGCCGCCTCGCCCGCGGGGGCCTGCACGTCGTCGCCCGACCAGACATCGCCGTGCCCTACGGAAACCCCGACCTGGCCACGTTTCTCGCCTCACAGATGGTCCGCCGACTCTCGAGCTTCCGCGTCCTTGACCTCGGCGAGCTGCTCGAGGAACTCGGCACGGCCTCATAGACCCCTGCCCGGCGGCCCGGATGACGTCAGGCCCAGGCTCCCGGGCAGGTCAGCAAGAACCCATCAACCGCTCTGAACAGGAGAAAAGAGATGACCACAGCAGCAACTATTCCGTTCGGCGCGCGTGTAGCGGCCCCGCCGTGCCTGGTCAGTACCTCGATCGCCGGCGTCCGCTGGGATGAGGCCCGCCAGATCAACGTGGCCGCAGACGGGCAGCCCTGGCACACCCTGCCGCAGGCCGCGTCGACCACCGACACCAACCTGGACGGCCAAGGCGACGACGCCACAGACCCGTACTACGCACCGGCGTCATGACGGCCGCCGCCCGCCCCGTGCTTGTCGTCGCCGAGCAGCTGGACGCGGCGGCCGACATGGTCGTCGACCAGCTCAACCAGCGCGACGTGCCCGTGATGCGGTTCGACGTCGCGCAGTTCCCGCAGCAGCTCACCCTCACCGGTACGCACCTGCCGCAGGAACCGGGCTGGACAGGGATCATCGACGACAGGCGCCGGACGGCGCGGCTCGAGGACGTGCGGGCCGTCTACTGGAGGCGGCCCGCACGCCCCCAGATCGCCGACACCGTCCCCGAGCCCTACGCCACCTGGGCCAAGAACCAGGCCGACGCTGCAATCCTCAACCTGCTTGCCGCCCTGCCCGGTGTGCCGTGGCTCAACAACCCGCACGCCGACCGGATCGCCGCACACAAGCCGCAGCAGCTCGTCGCCGCGACCCGCTGCGGAATGACGGTGCCGCGCAGCATCATCACCAACAGCCCCGAGGCGGCGCGGGCCTTCGCGAAGGACGTAGACGGCCCACTCATCTGCAAGCCCATCCTCGGTGGCCGGCTCGACGTCGGCGCGGAGCGGCGCCTGATGGTGGCCACCCATCGCGTCGACCCGGCCGACTTCGACGACAGCATCTGCACCACCGCCCACTACTTCCAAGAGGACATCCCCAAGGCGTACGAGGTGCGCCTGATCGCCGTCGGCGGGCACATCTTCGGCGGCAAACTGACCACGACGAGCGAGGCCGCCGGCACCGACTGGCGAACCGACTACGACCACATCGAATACGACACCGTCGACGTCCCCGGCTACACCGCTACCGCCGTGCGCCGGTTCCTCGCCTACTACGGCATCGCCTTCGGGGCATTCGACTTCGCCGTCACTCCCACGGGACGGTGGGTGTTCTTCGAGAACAACCCTGCCGGCACCTGGGGGTGGGTCGAGAACCGGACCGGCCTGCCGATCGCCGCGGCCCACGCCAAGTACCTGATGGGAGCCACCACATGACCGTGCCCGACGACGGCGCAAGCGCTGCCGCACGACAACGCATGGCCGCCGATCTCACAGCAGAGCACCCGAGCGAGTGGGCCGACGCCTTCGCCTCCGTACCCCGCCACCTGTTCGTGCCCCGCTTCCACCAGCAAGACAGCACCGGGGCATGGCAGCCGCTCACCTGGCCGGACCCGGCCTACCTGGAGACGGTCTACAGCGACACGGCCCTGACCACCCAGCTCGACGAACACGGTGTCCCCACCAGCTCCTCCAGCCAGCCCTCGATCATGCTGGCCATGCTCGAAGCCCTGGACGTGAGCGAAGGCCACCGCGTTCTCGAACTGGGAACCGGCACCGGATACAACGCCGCGCTGCTCTGCCACCGGCTCGGCGATGCGAACGTGACCACCATCGACATCGACCCGGCCCTCGTCGACACCGCGGCTCAACGCCTTCACCAGGCAGGCTTCAACCCGATCCTGGCGGTCCACGACGGCGCGAAGGGCCACCCCGGCAACGCGCCCTACGACCGCATCATCTCGACCGTCGGCCTTCACGCCATCCCGGAGCCGCTCCTGCAGCAGGCAGCCCCGGGCGCCGTCATCGTCGCCCCGATCGGATACGGCATCGTCCGCGCCACCGTCACCGCACCGGGCCACGCGACCGGTCGCTTCCTCACCGTCCCGGCGCACTTCATGGCGCGGCGCACCGGCGGATCAGAGCCCCATTTCGACGCCGCACTCGAGCAGAGCCCCGCCGACACCAGAGTGCCGCCGGCGGACCTGCTGGGGCGGCTCAAGTTCCCCGCATCGGTGGCCCTGCCCGGCTACACATCCTGCAGCTGGCGGACGCAGGACGGAGATCTCGATGCCGTCGGCCTGTGGACCCCCGACGGCTCCACCGCGATCGCCCACACCTCGGGCTCCGTGCGGCAGATCGGCCCGCAGAAGCTGTGGGACACCGTCGAGGACCTGGCGAAGATCTTCGGGGACGAACCTGAGCGCAACGCCTTCGTGCTGACCGTCACGCCGACCCGACAGACCGTGTTCTACGAGGACGCAGACGGACCCAGCTGGGCTCTCCCGGCCACGTCCTGACTACCACTCCAGACCGGCCCTGCTTGTCCACTGCCCCGTGGCGGGTGGGGCCGTCTGCTGCGCCACCACATCCACACCGAGCATCCTGATACCGGTGACAAGAAGCACTGCTTCCACGGCCGGGGCATCGCCCACCCTGCCGTGTGGAATGTTCCTTTCGCCGCTTGGGTCCATAACGGACCGCTACGCTCGGTCCGTATGAGCGATGGATCCATGCGTGACGCTTCCGTGGTCGTGGCGCTCGATGCAAACGGCCTTGTTGCACTACTGAGCGCCGACTTTCCCGCCCACAAAGGCGAGTACTTGTTCCTGCCCGGCGGACGCCGCGAAGACGGAGAGACCGCGCTGGACTGCGCCCGCCGCGAGCTGCGCGAGGAAGCCGGAGTAACCGCCGGGCAATGGCGGCAGCTGGGCTCACACGCCATCATGCTGAGCTCTCCGGCACGCGTCCACCTCTACGAAGCCCGCGACCTGACCCTCGGCGCCCAGGAACTCACCGAGACGGAACAGGACTTCAACCTGACGTGGTGGCCGATGGCCGATGCGCTGCAAGCAGTGCACGACGGGCGGTTCCTCCTCCCCGCCGGACCGCTGGCACTGCTCCTCGCAGATCACCGCCCTGCGAACAGCTGACAACCCGCCCTTGCACGCCCAGGGGCACTTGGGGGCCGTAACCGATCGCGGCCGTTGACGTCTGGACGCAGCCGCCGACCCGTACTTCGCGGCCACTGAGCAGCTCGACGCACCCACAGGCACCGCCATCTACGATGCGTGCCGTGCCACGGGTGTCCGATGCTGGAGTTGGCCACGGGCCTGACCCCGTTTCTGAGCGTGTCCAGCGGACTGTCGAAAGCGTTGGAGACATGGGGTTGTTGGCCACTGATCGCGACGGTAGTCCCCCTGCCGGCAAGCGCCCACCGGTCGGAGGACAAAGCACCGTGCCCCAACAGCCCATGAACGACGTGATGCTCATCCTGGAGCGCAACGGCGCCGTGGAGGGCACCGGCTACGCCGACGGCCTGCTCAACCCTTCCCTCCGGGAAGCTCGACGAGGCGAGGACGTATTCGACGCCGTGATCTGGGAGGGACTGGAGGAGACCGGCATCATCGTCGACCGGAAAGCCCTGCGGATCGTGCATGCACGGGGGCGTGGCAGCCGCTCACTTGGCCGGACCCGGCCTACCTGGAGACGGTCTACAGCGACACGGCCCTGACCACTCCAGCTCGACGAACGCGGTGTCTCATCAGCTCGTCCAGCCAGCCCTCGGTCATGCTGGCCATGCTCGAGGCCCTGGCCGTGAGCGAAGGACAGCGTGTTCTCGAGCTGGGGAGCGGCACTGGATACAACGCGGTGGCTTTGTTCACGAAGTTCGACAGCGGCTGTTCAGCAATTTGGGAGGCACCCGGACCACGCCGTGTTCGATGTTCATGAGAGGTGACAGCGCCCAACCCGGTCGAGCGCGCCTTCG
>NZ_JBHWVI010000072.1:0-35823 GCF_042737005.1 Streptomyces sp. NPDC060027 | reverse complement strand
CCCCCACGGGACGGCGGGCGCCGCCGTATCCGGCCTCACCCGATCGAGTGGCCTCCGGAGCCACGAGACGCCCGGCGCCACAGGCACGGGGCCCCCCCCGCACAGGGGGGCAGGGACGGAACCGGCTGCGCCCGGGCACGGCGGGTGTGACCGGGCGATCCCTTGATGCCGGTCCTACGCGGGCAACGGGAGGGGGCCGCCCGACACGGCGGTGTGACGCACCCGGAGGCGGAGCGGCCCTTCGCCCCATCCGGAAGGCTCTCGGCGCGTATCTTGATCGCCATGCCGACCAGCTCTTCCGCCAGTCCGCTGCCCGCGTCCCGCACCGAACCCGACGGTTCGGCCGTCATCCGCGTGCTCAGCTACAACATCCGCTCGATGCGCGACGACACCGCCGCGCTCGCCCGCGTGATCAGCGCCTGCGCACCGGACCTCGTCCTGGTCCAGGAGGCGCCGCGCTTCTTCCGCTGGCGCAAGAAGCTCGCGCGTCTCGCGGCCGCCTCCGGCCAGGTCGTCCTGTCCGGCGGTGCCACCGCCTCCGGCCCCGCCCTGCTGTGCACCCTGCGGGCCACCGTGGAACGCACCGAGGACGTGCTGCTCCCGCTCACCCCCGGTCGGCACCGACGCGGCTTCGCCACGGCGGTCGTCCGGTTCGGCGGCGCCCGGCTCGGCGTGCTGAGCTGCCATCTGTCGCTCCACAAGGACGAGCGGTACGAGCAGAGCGGCATGCTCCTCGACCGGCTCGCAGGTCTCGGCACTCCGTACGCGGTCGCGGGCGGTGACCTCAACGAACGTCCGACCGGCCCCTCGTTCCGGCACCTCGCGGGCACGCTCCAGGACGGCTGGGCGACCCGTCCCTGGGGCACGGAGCACACCTGGACGCGTACGGCGCCCGACCGGCGCATCGACGCGATCTTCGCCACGCCCGGCATCGAGGTCCTCGGCTGCGGGGTGCCGCTCGGCCTTCCCGGCGTCACCGGGACAGACCTGAGGGCGGCCACGGACCACCTGCCCGTACTGGCCGCCCTCAGAGTGCCCGCGTCCTAGGGCGTGCCCTGGAGCGTCCGGTCGGAGCCCGGTCAGACCACCGCGCCGCGCCCCGGGTCGTCGAGGTCCTCGTCGTCGCCCTTCATGCGCGTCACCAGCGTGGCGAAGCCGCCGAGGAAGCCGCCGACGCCGAGCGTGGTGAGCCACCAGGTCATGTCCCAGCCGAGCAGCACGGCCAGCAGCAGCAGGGTGGGGCCGCCGAGCACGCCGAGCCAGGCGAACTTGGCGGTCGTGTCCGCGGCCGGCAGCGGAGGCGGCTCCGGTGGTACGAAGTGGCCCTCGTCGTCCTCGTCGAAGTCGTCCTCGGCCGGCTCGGGCGCCCGGTAGTCACGCGGGCCGCCGACGCCCGGGGCGAAGGCGATCGAGCTGCCGAGCGGCTTGGCGGCGGGGGGCTGGTCGCCGGAAGCGGCCTCCGGCTCGGACGGGGCTCCCGGAGCCGAGGCGTCGACCGCTTCGTCCGTGGCGTCCTCGGCACTCTCGGCGCCCTTGGTGCTCTTGGCGCCGGCCTCGGGTCCCGCGGCGGTCACCGTCCCGGGCTCCGGGAGCGCCAGGTCCTGCACCGACCTGAACGGCTTCGAGCCGGGCGGGTCCGGCGGCTCCTCGCCGTAGCTCTCGACGATCGACCGCCAGGCGGCGTCCTCGTCGAAGGGCACGCTCTGCTCGTCGCCGAGCGACTCCCCGCGGGCATCACCGAGCGACTCGCCGAGCGGCGGGTCGCCGAGGGAATCCCCGCGCCCCTCGCCGAGAGCCCCGTCGAGCGGCTCGCCGACAGGTACGCCCTTCTCCTCGGAATCGCCGCGGTCCGCGTCGTGCTCAGCCACCGGCTGCCGTCCCTTCCTGCCGACTCACCTGACCCGCGTCGGCCTCCTTGCCGGCACCGGGCGCGAGCCGGGTGACGAAGGAGTAGCTCTCCTCGAAGACACGGTCCGCGTCGTGGTCCAACGTCGCGACGTGGTAGCTCTGTTCCAGCACGATCTCCGTCACGTCCGTGGACGACACCCGGCCGAGGACGCGCGCCGAGTCGGTGGGGGAGACCACATGGTCCTGGAGGCTGTGCAGCAGCAGGAGCGGCTGGGTGACCTGAGGCAGCTCAGCGTCCACGACCGCGCACAGCTTTCGCAGCGAGTGCGCGGCGTGCAGGGGCACCCGGTCGTAGCCGATCTCCTCCGAGCCCTCCTTCGCGATGTCGCTCGTGATGCCCTTCGTCGAGGGGACGAGGTGACGGAGCACCGGCAGGGCGCGCGCGGCGAGGCCGTGCACCTTGTTCAGCGGGTTGAGCACCACGACGCCGCTGATCTCGTCGCCGTGCTTGGCCGCGAGCCGCAGGGCCAGCGCACCGCCCATGGAGAGCCCGAGGACGAAGACCCGGGAGCAGCTCTCGCGCAGGGCACGCAGCTCGCGGTCCAGCTCCGCGTACCAGTCCTGCCAGCCGGTGAGCTGCATGTCCTCCCAGCGGGTGCCGTGTCCCGGCAGCAGGGGCAACGCGACGGTGAGACCGCGCTCGGCGAGAAACTCCGCCCAGGGGCGAAGGGACTGCGGGGAGCCGGTGAAACCGTGGCAGAGAAGGACACCGACCTCTCCGCCCTCGTGGCGGAACGGCTCGGCTCCAGGAAGGACCGGCACCTCGGTCTCCTGTTCATGAGAAGGGCGGGAACGACTCCAGGTGTGCTTCACCGTACGCGACCGTACTGACACCGACCAGGGTCGTCGGGTCCTTTGGCGGTGCTCCGGGTTAAGGTCTGATCTACGACACAGGAGGCACTCGGGTGATCTACGGCGCAATGAAGTTTTCCATCGGAGGGCCACTGAAGCTCGCCTTCAGGCCCTGGGTGGAAGGCCTCGAGAACATCCCCGCCGAGGGCCCGGCCATTCTGGCGAGCAATCACCTGTCGTTCTCGGACTCGTTCTTCCTGCCCGCGGTCCTGGACCGCAAGGTGACCTTCATCGCGAAGGCCGAGTACTTCACGACACCCGGTATCAAGGGGCGGATGACCGCCGCCTTCTTCAAGGGCGTCGGCCAGCTCCCGGTGGACCGTTCCGGCGCGCGCGGCGCGGGCGAGGCGGCCATCAAGAGCGGCATCGACGTGATCGAGCGCGGTGAGCTGTTCGGCATCTACCCGGAGGGCACGCGCTCGCCCGACGGCCGTCTCTACCGGGGCAAGCCCGGCGGCCTCGCGCGCGTGGCCCTCGCCACCGGCGCGCCCGTGATCCCCGTCGCGATGATCGACACGGAGAAGATCCAGCCGCCGGGCAAGGTGATGCCCAAGCTGATGCGCCCGGGCATCCGCATCGGCAAGCCGCTGGACTTCAGCCGCTACAGCGGGATGGAGCACGACCGGTTCGTGCTCCGCGCGGTGACCGACGAGGTCATGTACGAGATCATGAAGCTCTCCGGCCAGGAGTACGTCGACATGTACGCGACGGCCGCCAAGCGGCAGATCGCGGACGCGGCCAAGGCCGAGAAGGACGCGGAGAAGGCGGCGAAGGCGGCGCTCGCGCAGGCCGAGAAGCAGGCGGCCAAGGAGCAGGCCGAGCAGCAGGCGGCCGAACAGGCGGAGAAGCAGGCGGCCGAGAAGCAGGCGGCCGAACAGGCGGAGAAGCAGGCGGCCGAGCAGCAGGCGGCCGAACAGGCGGAGAAGCAGGCGGCCGAGCAGCAGGCGGCCGAGAAGCAGGCCGAGCAGGGGACCGCCGGGGAAGCCGAACCGACCGACAGGCAACGGTCCGGCTCCTAGGAGCGTCCGTCAGGACGTCGGCAGTGTGGGGTGGGGGGCATGGCCAAGCGCGAGAGAGTCATGAGGATGTCGGTCGAGCAGCCGCTGTGGCGTGCGCTGACCGGGTACCGGGTCCTGACGGTGCTGTACGCGATCGGGCTCTTCGCCACCGCGTACGACACATTCACCCGCCCGTGGGTGGCCGTCGCGTTCTTCGCGTTCCTGTTCGTCTGGACGCTGGCCACTCTCCCGAAGGTCGCCGGCGCGGCGAACTGCACCAAGCGGTTCCTCGCGGCGGACCTCACCGTCGCGCTGGTCGGCATCATGCTCACCCGGGTCGCCGACTCCGGCGCGCGCATCGAGTCGGGCGGCCCGACGCTGCCGTCGATATGGACGGCGGGTGCCGTTCTCGCCTTCGCGATCAAGGGCGGCTGGCGGTGGGCGGCCTTCGCGTCCACGCTCGTCGCCGTGGCCAACATCATCGAGCGCGGCGCCCCGACCCGCGACACCGTGCACAACGTGATCCTCGTCTGGGTCGCGTCCATCGCGATCGGCTACGTCGTCGAGGTCGCCCGCGCCTCCGAGCGCACCCTCGCCCGCGCCCTGGAGATCGAGGCCGCCACCCGCGAACGCGAGCGCCTCGCCCGTGACATCCACGACGGCGTGCTCCAGGTCCTCGCCATGGTGCAGCGGCGTGGCAGCGCGCTCGGCGGCGAGGCGGCCGAGCTGGGCCGGATGGCCGGTGAGCAGGAGGTCGCGCTGCGCACGCTGATGTCGGGCGGTCTGGTGCCCGTCTCCCGCGTGTCGGAGGACGCCTCCCTCGGCGCGGTCGTACGGGCCGTCGACGAACCCGACGACGAGGATCCCGCGGGCACGGACACCGTCGACCTGCGCGCCCTGCTCGCCCCGTACGCCACCGCGCGAGTGACCTTCTCCGAGCCGGGCGCGCCGGTGCCGCTCACCCCGGCCGCCGCGCGGGAACTGGCCGCGGCAGTCGGCGCCGCCCTGGACAATGTGCGCAAGCACGTGGGCGCGGACGCCCGTGCCTGGATCCTGGTCGAGGACGAACCGGACACGGTGATCGTGACGGTGCGCGACGACGGTCCCGGCATCCCGGAGGGGCGGCTCGCCCAGGCCGAGGGCGAGGGGCGGCTCGGAGTGGCGCTGTCGATCCGCGGCAGGCTGCGCGAGCTGGGCGGCACGGCCGATCTGATCTCGGTCCCGGGGCAGGGCACCGAGGTCGAGCTGAAGGTACCGAAGGACGCACGGGGGAAGGCGAAGACACGATGACGAAGGCGACGGTAGGGCGATGACGGGCGGGACGACGGTGGCGGAGCGCCGGACGGGGGAGGACCCCATCAAGGTCATGGTGGTGGACGACCACCCCATGTGGCGCGACGCCGTGGCCCGTGACCTGGCTGCCGCCGGGTTCGACGTGGTCGCCACCGCGGGCGACGGCGAACAGGCGGTGCGCCGCGCCCTGGCGGTGGCGCCCGACGTGCTCGTCCTCGATCTGAACCTGCCCGCCAAGCCCGGTGTCCAGGTCTGCAAGGAACTGGTCGGCGCCAATCAGGCCCTGCGGGTTCTGGTCCTGTCGGCCAGCGGTGAGCACGCCGACGTACTGGAGGCGGTGAAGTCCGGCGCGACCGGCTACCTCCTGAAGTCGGCGTCCGCGGAGGAGCTGACCGACGCGGTGCGCCGCACGGCCGTCGGCGACCCGGTGTTCACACCGGGCCTCGCGGGCCTGGTCCTCGGCGAGTACCGCCGGCTGGCCTCCGAGCCGGTCACCGCCACGGGCGGCGACGAGCCGAGGGCCCCGCAGCTGACCGACCGTGAGACCGAGGTGCTCCGCCTGGTCGCCAAGGGTCTGAGCTACAAGCAGATCGCCGAGCGCCTGGTCATCTCCCACCGCACGGTCCAGAACCATGTGCAGAACACCCTGGGCAAGCTCCAGTTGCACAACCGTGTCGAGCTGGTCCGCTACGCGATCGAGCGTGGCCTGGACGAGGCCTGACCCGCCCGGTACGACCTTTCGGGTGATCTGTCTTGATCAACTACCCGACAATTCACCGGAATAGACCTTCCGCACCATGCCGAAGTGACCTGGATCACTATTAGCGTGAGTCCGACAGCCAACCATGGCGAAGGGACTTTCCATGCGGGTCGGAGTACTGACCGGAGGCGGCGACTGCCCCGGGCTCAACGCCGTCATCCGGGGCATCGTCCGCAAGGGCGTGCAGGAGTACGGCTATGACTTCGTCGGTTACCGGGACGGCTGGCGGGGGCCGCTCGAAGGCGACACCGTCCGGCTCGACATCCCGGCCGTGCGCGGCATCCTGCCGCGCGGCGGCACCATCCTCGGATCCTCGCGCACCAACCCCCTCAAGCACGAGAACGGCATCCGCCGGATCAAGGAGAACCTCGCCAAGCAGGAGGTCGACGCGCTCATCGCGATCGGCGGCGAGGACACCCTCGGCGTCGCCGCGCGGCTCGGCGACGAATACGGCATCCACATCATCGGCGTCCCGAAGACCATCGACAACGACCTCTCCGCCACCGACTACACCTTCGGATTCGACACGGCGGTCAACATCGCGACCGAGGCCATCGACCGCCTCCACACCACCGCCGAATCGCACATGCGCGTCCTCGTCTGCGAGGTGATGGGCCGCCACGCGGGCTGGATCGCCATCCACTCGGGCCTGGCCGGCGGCGCGAACGTCATCCTCATCCCCGAGCAGCGCTTCGACGTCGAGCAGGTCTGCGCCTGGGTGACCTCGCGCTTCAAGGCGTCGTACGCGCCGATCGTGGTCGTCGCCGAGGGCGCCATGCCCAAGGACGGCGACATGGTCCTCAAGGACGGCACGCTGGACTCCTTCGGGCATGTCCGGCTCTCCGGGGTCGGCGAGTGGCTGGCCAAGGAGATCGAGCGGCGCACCGGCAAGGAGGCCCGCACCACGGTCCTCGGGCACGTCCAGCGCGGCGGGACGCCCAGCGCGTTCGACCGCTGGCTCGCCACCCGCTTCGGCCTGCACGCCATCGAGGCCGTCCGGGACGGCGACTTCGGGAAGATGGTGGCCCTGCGCGGCGCGGACATCGTCCGCGTTCCGATCGCGGAGGCCACCGCCAAGCTGAAGACCGTCGACCCGAAGCTCTACGAGGAGGTCGGCGTCTTCTTCGGCTGACGGCGGCGCGTCCGCGATCCCCGGAGCCTCTGCGACCTTGGGGGTACGGGCCGTATATTCGGCCCGTACCCTCCAGAACGGGAGAAGCCGGTGGAGATCGTGGCGTTCGGCGTCCAGTCCGACGAGAAGCCCCTGATCGAGAAGGCCTTCGCGGGACGCCATGAGGTCCGGTGCCTCGACGTGTTCCTCACCGAGGACACCGCTCCCATCGCGGCCGGCTACGAGGCCGTCTCCACCAGCGTCAACTGCGGCCTGGGACACCGTGTCCTGCAGACCCTGGCGACCGGCGGCACCCAGCTCGTCGCCCAGCGCTCCACCGGGTTCAACAACATCGACCTCGAGGTCGCCGAGCGCCTCGGCATGACGGTCGCCCGGGTCTCGTACTACTCGCCCTACTCGGTCGCCGAGTTCGCCTGGACCCTCGGCATGGCGGTCAACCGCCGTATCGTGCGCGCCGCCAACCGCACCCGCGACTTCGACTTCCGCCTCGACGGACTGATGGGCCGTGACATGCACGGCCGCACCGCGGGCGTCATCGGCACCGGGAAGATCGGCGAGGCCTTCACCCGGATCGCCCACGGCTTCGGCATGAACCTGCTCGGCTGGGACATCGCCGAGAACCCGGCCTGCGCCGGACTCGGCATGAAGTACGTCTCCAAGGAGCGCCTTCTCGCCGAGTCCGACCTCGTCACCCTGCACGTCCCGCTGATGCCGGCGACCCAGCACCTCATCGACGCCGACGCGCTGCGGATGATGAAGGACGACGCGATCCTGGTGAACTCCAGCCGCGGCGGCCTGATCGACAGCCAGGCCCTCGTCGCCCAGCTGCGCGAGGGCCGCTTCACGGGTGTCGGCCTCGACGTGTACGAGGCGGAGGCCGGGCTGTTCTTCCTCGACAAGTCCCTCGAGACCGTCGAGGACGACACCCTGGCCCGCCTGGTCACCTTCCCGAACGTCCTGGTCACCTCGCACCAGGCGTACTACACCGGCGACGCCGTCGGCCAGATCGTCGAGGCCACGGTCAAGAACGTCCTCGACTACACCGAGGGCCGCCGCTCGGAGAACGTGCTCGTGCCCCGCAGCTGAGCGGTCAACTCCCGCACGACGGTTGCACCGTTCAGCGTCAGCACCGACTCCGGGTGGAACTGCACCCCCGCGAACCCGGGACCGCGCAGCGCGTGCACCTCGCCGTTCGCGCCGCGGCTGACCTCGACGCCGTGCGCCGACAGCTCGACCAGCGCGTCGTCGTCGCAGCGCGCCACGAAGCTGTTGTAGAAACCGACGGTCTCCACCCGCCCGAAGAGATCGATGGCGGTCTGCGCGCCCTGGTAGGGCACGTCCTTGCGGACGATCTCCAGTCCCAGCTCGGCCGCGATCAGCTCGTGCCCGAGGCAGACACCGAGCACGCCGTGCCGGTGTCCCCGGATCGCCTCGGCGGTGAGCGCCCGCAGGAAGCCCATCTTGGGGTCCGCCGGATCGGAGGGGTCACCGGGACCGGGGCCGAGGACCAGCGGCCCCTCGTGCGCGCGGACCGCGTCCCGCAGCCCCGGTTCGTCGTAACGGCGCACCGTCACCTCGAGCCCGGACGACCGCAGCAGATGCGCCAGCATCGCGGTGAAGGTGTCCTCGGCGTCCACGATCAGCGCATGCCCCGCGAGTTCCCGTGAGCGCTCCTGCATCCGCAGCCAGAACGGCGCCAGCGAGGCCCGCCGGCCGTCCAGCGACGCTCGCACCCGCGGATCGTCGCCCAGCTTCGGCCGTACGCCGTCCGGCCGCGGCCTGCCGGGGCGCACCCCCAGCGCGGCCAGCACACCCGCCGCCTTGGCGTGCGTCTCGGCGACCTCGCCCGCCGGATCCGATCCCCGTACGAGGGTGGCGCCGACCGGCACCCGCAGCCGTCCGCCCGCGTCGATGTCGGCGGTACGGATGAGGATCGGGGAGTCGAGCGTCTGCCCGTCGGCCGTTCCCTCCGAGCTGTCCCCCGGCTGCCGCCCGACCAGCGCCAGCGCGCCCGCGTAGTAGCCGCGCCCGCCGACCTCGTGGCGTTCGATGACCCGGCAGGCGTTCTGCACGGGCGAGCCGGTGACGGTCGCCGCGAACATGGTCTCCCGCAGCACCTCCCGCACGTCCAGCGAGGAGCGGCCCCGCAACTCGTACTCGGTGTGCGCGAGATGGGCCATCTCCTTGAGCCGCGGTCCGATCACCACGCCGCCCATGTCACCGACCGTGCACATCATCTTGAGCTCCTCGTCGACGACCATCGAGAGCTCCTCGATCTCCTTGCCGTCCGAGAGGAACGCGAGCAGATCCTCGGGCGTCGGGCCCCCGTCCGGGTAGCGGTAGGTCCCGCTGATCGGGTTCATCACGACGGTCCCGGCGGACATCCGCACATGCACCTCCGGGCTCGCCCCGACGAGCGTCCGCTCCCCGGTGTGCACGACGAACGTCCAGTAGGCGCCCCGCTCGCCGACCAGGAGCCGGCGGAAGAGCGCCAGGGCGTCGGCCCGTCCGAACCCCGGGATCCGTCCCTCGTACGTCCGCCGGATCACGAAGTTCGCACCCTCGCCGCGTCCGATCTCCTCCCGCAGCACCCGTTCGACGATCCCGGAGTACTCCGCGTCGTCGACGTCGAAGCCGCCGTCCTCGACCCGCACGTCGTGCGCCGGCAGCTGCGCCAGCGCCTGCGCGAGCGGCAGTTCGTGACGCTCCTCGGGGGTGAGCACCGCGAGCGGGGTTCCGTCGTCGCGGACGTCGAAACCGCGCTCCCGGATCTGCCGGAACGGGATCAGCGCCAGGCCCTCGTCGGGGATGTCGGCGAGGCGCTCCACCTCGCGCACCGGCCCCAGCAGCAGCTCCACCACGTCGTGGTCACGGCCCGGAGTGCGGCGCCGCAGCAGGGCGAAGGGACGGGGATCGTCCAGCAGGTCGAGCAGATTCATCGGTGCGGTCCTTCTCTCGAATGTGCATCTCGGAGAGGAACGACCCGGGTCCGCAAACACCGAAGGCCGCCCCTCGGGCGGCCTTCGCGAAGTCGTGCGTACGCGCAGTCAGTGGGCCGCCGGATGAGCGGTCCACCACCAGTTCTGGTTCGAATGCGCGAACATGCGCCGCACCCTACCCGACGGCGAGGGGCGGGCAACAGCGTGAACCGTCCCCGCGTGGCGTTCCGACCGCACTGTCACCGGCCATGGATGGCCAGACAGTCCGAACCCACCGAGAAGCGAGAACCATGCTCACAGCCCGCTCGTCCCAGACCCGCCGGACCGGCGCCCGCGCCCTGACCGTGCTCCTCGCGGCCGCCGCCCTCGCCGCCGGGCCGCTCGGCCCCGCGCTCTCGGCCCCGCGCCCGACCGACTCCGAGGACCTGACCCAGGTCGACTACCGCGGTCACTCCTTCACCGTTCCCGCCTCCTGGCAGATCGTCGACCTGAAGAAACATCCCGACACCTGCGTCCGCTTCGACCGGCACGTCGTCTACCTCGGCAGGCCCGGCAACCACCAGAACTGCCCGGCCCGAGCCAGCGGACGTACCGAGGCGCTGCTGATCCAGCCCGCCCCCACCGCCCCCAGCGCCGTCACCGAGAACCCCACGGCCCGCACCTACCGGGCCACCGGCCACCGCATCGTCGTCACCGCCGCCTACGGATACGACCGCACCCGGATCCAGGACGTCCTGCGCAGCGCCGGGCTGCCCGTCGCCGCCGCGCGGCCCGACGAACCCGCGGAACGGCCCGCGGCGGCCCTGCTGCCCGCCGACGCGACCTCCTTCCGAGGCGAGGGCTTCGACGCCTGCACCGCCCCGAGCCAGTCGGCGATGGACGCCTGGCGCGACGACTCCGGCTACGGCGCCATCGGCGTCTACATCGGAGGACTCAACCGCGCCTGCGCCCAGCAGCACCTCACCGCCAACTGGGTGCGCACCCAGTACACGCGCGGCTGGCGGTTCATCCCGCTGTACGTCGGCCGGCAGCCCTCCTCCGACGGCGGCAGCTGCGGAGGCGGCTGCGCGGCGATCACCAGCCCGGTGTCGCAGGGCACCGCGGCCGCCGACGACGCGGTCAAGCAGGCCGCCGCACTGGGCTTCGGCAAGAGCACGGTGATCTACAACGACCTGGAGCACTACGAGCCCGGCGGAAAGGTCACCGACCAGGTGCTCGCCTACATCGACGCCTACACCGAGCGCCTGCACGCGCTCGGCTACCGATCCGGCGCGTACGGCAACACCTCGTCCCTGGTCTCCGACCTGATCGCCAACCGGGCCGGCATCACCCTGCCCGACGTGATCCACTTCGCCCGCTGGAACCGTGTGTCGACCACGTCCGACGCGTCGATCCCCTCGACGCTGTGGTCCAAGCACCAGCGCATCCACCAGTACATCGGCGACACGACCGAGACCCATGGCGGTGTGAAGATCTCCATCGACCGCGACCGGCTCGACGTGGGGTAGCGGAATCCTTCTCCGGGCGGCCGCCGCGACCGGTCGTACGGCCGCCCGGGGAGACGTCGATCGAGCGGGGGTCGTCTCACTTGATGAGCAGGTGAATGGACGGCCGACACGACCCCGTAATGTTGGGGGGGTGACCGTGAACGCTAAGTCCAGCGCGAGCGCTGGCAACACCTGGCGAGACCTGCCCGCGGCGCAGCAGCCCGAGTACCCCGATGCCGAGGCTCTGCGCGATGTGATCGCGGACCTCGAGTCGTATCCGCCGCTCGTCTTCGCGGGCGAGTGCGACCAGCTGCGCGCCCGGATGGCGTCCGTCGCCAAGGGAGAGGCGTTCCTTCTCCAGGGCGGCGACTGCGCCGAGGCCTTCGACGCCGTGTCGGCCGACCACATCCGCAACAAGCTCAAGACCCTGCTCCAGATGGGCGCCGTCCTCACGTACGCCGCCTCGGTGCCGGTGGTGAAGGTCGGCCGGATCGCCGGCCAGTACTCCAAGCCCCGCTCCAAGGGCACCGAGACCCGCGACGGCGTGACCCTGCCGACCTACCGGGGCGACTCGGTCAACGGCTTCGACTTCGACGAGAAGTCCCGCATCCCGGATCCCGAGCGCCTGAAGCGGATGTACAACGCGTCCGCCTCCACGCTCAACCTGGTGCGCGCCTTCGCCACCGGCGGTTACGCCGACCTGCGCCAGGTGCACGCCTGGAACCAGGACTTCGTGAAGTCGTCCCCGTCGGGCCAGCGCTACGAGCAGCTGGCGCGCGAGATCGACAACGCGATGAACTTCATGCGGGCCTGCGGCACCGACCCGGAGGAGTTCAAGACCGTCGAGTTCTACGCCTCCCACGAGGCGCTGCTCCTCGACTACGAGTCGGCGCTGACCCGCGTCGACTCGCGCACGGGCCACCTGTACGACGTCTCGGGCCACATGGTCTGGATCGGCGAGCGCACCCGTCAGCTGGACGGCGCGCACATCGAGTTCGCCTCGAAGATCCGCAACCCGATCGGCATCAAGCTCGGTCCGACGACGACGGCCGAGGAGGCGCTCCAGTACATCGAGCGCCTCGACCCGGACCGTGAGCCGGGCCGTCTCACCTTCATCGTGCGGATGGGCGCGGACAAGGTCCGCGACAAGCTGCCCGAGCTGGTCGAGAAGGTCACCGCCTCCGGCGCGACCGTGGCCTGGGTGACCGACCCGATGCACGGCAACACCTTCGAGGCGGCCTCGGGCCACAAGACCCGCCGCTTCGACGACGTGCTCGACGAGGTCAAGGGCTTCTTCGAGGTCCACAAGGGCCTCGGCACGCACCCGGGCGGCATCCACGTCGAGCTCACCGGTGACGATGTCACCGAGTGCGTGGGCGGCGGCGACGAGATCTTCGTCGACGACCTGCACCAGCGCTACGAGACGGCCTGCGACCCCCGTCTGAACCGCAGCCAGTCCCTTGACCTGGCGTTCCTCGTCGCGGAGATGTACCGCGACCAGTAGCAGATCAACAGGCGCTGCGCCTGTTACCGGCACATGATGTGGGGCGCGGATCACATACGATCCGCGCCCCACAGCACTTTTCCGGTTCCTGTGTGACGGGTAAGGTTAGGTTAGCCTCACCGATTAACGGGATGGCGCGACCCCATGATTCCGGCGGGAGGTGGACCGCGTGTACGTCTGCAGTTGCTTCGGTATCACCGAACAGCAGGTGAAGAAGCACGCGGAGGACGGCGCCTGCACTCCTCGGCAGATAGCCTCGGCCTCCAAGGCGGGCACGGACTGCGGTTCGTGCGTACGCCGGATCCAGTCACTGCTGGGCAGGGGCTCGTGTCCGCGTCGTGAGCTGGCCGACCAGGGCATGCCGGTGCTCTCCGAAGTCCTCGGACCGGTCGAGACCTCCCAGCGCGAGGCCGCCTAGCTCTCCGGCTGCTCGACGAGCTGCGCGATGTAGAGCGCCTCACCGAGCTTCTCGACCAGTTCCAGCTGGGTGTCGAGATAGTCGATGTGGTGTTCCTCGTCCTCGAGGATCGACTCGAAGATGTTCGCGGACGTGATGTCGCCCTTGGCGCGCATCACCTCGATCCCGCGCTTGAGGCGGTCGATCGCCTCGACCTCCACCTGCCGGTCGGCCTGGAACATCTCGGTGACGGTCTGCCCCACCCGGACGTGGAAGAGCCGCTGATAGTTCGGCAGTCCGTCCAGGAAGAGGATGCGGTCGGTGAGCACCTCCGCGTGCTTCATCTCGTCGAACGACTCGTGCCGGGTGTACTTCGCGAGCTTCGTCCAGCCGAAGTTCTCCTGCATCTTCGCGTGCAGGAAGTACTGGTTGATCGCGGTCAGCTCACCGGTCAGCTGCTCGTTGAGGAATTCGATGACCTCGGGGTCGCCCTGCATCGCAGAGGCTCCTTCCACGCGGGGGACTGGGCAGGTTGCGCCGCATCTTTACATCGGCACCGGAGACCGTCCAGTAAGTGCATGCTTAGTAGGAGTTGCCCGAATCGAACCCCTGCTGGTCACAGGCACTGTCCCGGGTCTGTCAGGATGGAGTCATGGGTCAGCCGGTGGAGCGTGAATCTGGAGAAACGGCACAGTCGGAGCTTCCGCCGGGGCAGCGACTTCAGCGCGGCTGGCCGGTCACGCACTACGGGCCCGTACCCAAGTTCCGCCCCGAACGCTGGGAGTTCAGGGTCTTCGGCGCCACCGCCGACGGCGAGAAGCAGTGCTGGACCCACGAGGAGTTCACCGCCCTCCCGTACGCCTCCGTCGTCGCCGATCTGCACTGCGTCACGAAGTTCAGCATGCTCGGGGCCGAATGGGGTGGTGTCCCCGCCCGTACGATCCTGGAGCTCGCCCCGCCCGCACCCGCCGTGACCCATGTGATGGTCTGGGCCGAGTACGGCTTCAGCTCGAATCTGCGCCTCGCGGACTTCGCCTCCGAGCGCTCCATCTTCGCCACCCACAAGGACGGCGAACTGCTGACGGCGGAACACGGCTTCCCGCTGCGCCTGGTCGTCCCGCATCTGTACGCCTGGAAGGGCCCCAAGTGGGTGCGCGGCGTCGAGTACATGACCGCCGACCGCCGCGGCTTCTGGGAGGAACGCGGCTACCACAACGTCGGTGACCCCTGGCGCGAGCAGCGCTACTCCTACCAGGAAGAGCCCGGGGACGGCCCCGAGCTCTGATCCCGGCGTCGCTGTCCGGGCGCCTCAGTGGTGGTATCCGTGGACCACCGCGTGCCCCTTGCCGCGGCCGATCATCCACTTGTTGACAGGTGTCGTGACCGCGAAGGCGATCACCAGTGACACGGTCAGCGAGAACCAGAAGAGCGCGTCGGCCAGTTCCGCGTCCATCGCGGCCGGCCACAGCACGATCACCCCGTTGTCGATCAGCTCCATCACGGCGATCGACAGGGTGTCCGCTGCCAGTGCCACCCGGAACGCCGTCCGGAAGCCGACCCCCGCCCTCAGGACGCCGCGCAGCGTGAGCGAGTAGCCGAAGAAGAAGGCCAGCACGATCGCGAGGGCCGTCGTGGGCGCGTTGGCCCAGCCGAGCGCCGTGCCGATCACCATGCCCAGCACCTCGCCGATGGCGCAGCCGGTGAGGCAGTGCAGCGTCGCCCGGGCGGCCGTCGACCAGGTCGCCCCCGTCGGCGCGTGCGGGTGTGCGTGCGCCTCGTGCTGCCCGTGCGCATCACCGGCCGGTCCCGGGTGAGGCGTGTGCCCCGTCTGGTGCGTGTGTGTTTCGTGTTGCATGAGTGGCCCCCAACGTCAGGTGACGGTTCCTCCACACGGCAGGAACCATATACCCCCCAGGGGTATTCCTGAAGAGGCCGCGAAGCGCCGGGGCGGTGTCGGCCTCAGCCGTCGCGGAGCTTCTTCAGCCGCTCCACATCGGCCGCGTGCCCCTCCTTCCCACCGGGCGTCTCGATGATCAGGGGGACGCCCTCCGTGGCGGGATGCGTCATCAGGGCACGGAACGGGTCCTCGCCGATGTGGCCGGAGCCAATGTTCTCGTGACGGTCCTTGTGTGCGCCGACCACATCCTTGGAGTCGTTGGCGTGGATCAGCCTGAGCCGCCCCTCACCGACGGTGTCGACGAGCAGGTCGAGGGTCTGGTGCATACCGCTCGGCCCGGTCAGATCGTGGCCCGCCGCGAAGATGTGGCAGGTGTCGAGGCAGACGCCCAGCTTGGGGTGGGCGTCGAGAGCCTCGAAGTACGGTCCGAAGTCCCAGGTGCGGGAGCACAGGGAGGAGCCCTGGCCGGCCGTCGACTCCAGCAGGAGGAACGGGTCGTCGTCGTGGGTCAGTTCGTCCAGCAGCGGCAGCAGATGGGTGCGCACCTGCTTCAGCGCGACAGACCGCTCCCGGCCGCCCGTCGCGCTCCCGGTGTGCACCACCACGCCGAGGGCGCCGATCTCCCGCCCGCGCCGCAGCGAGTGCCGCAGCGACTCCACCGACTTCTCGACCGTCGCCTCGGTGTGCGAACCGAAGTTGATCAGATACGGGGCATGGACGTACACGGGTATCGACTCGTCGGCGCAGGCGGCGCGGAAGTCCTCGTCCTGCTTCGGGTTCCCGGCGGGCGTCGCCCAGGCGCGCGGGTTGGCGACGAAGACCTGGACGGCCTCGGCCGCGAGGTCGCGGGCGTAGGAGAGGCCGACGGAGTTGAGGCCGCCGGCCACGGGGACATGGCCGCCGACGGGGTTGCGGAGCTGCTTGCTGGTCACACCCATCAGGGTGTCACGCGCCGCCGTGCGCCCCGCGGGCGGACCGGGTGGGGGAGCGGCCCCCGGGCGGAGACTCCGCGGGGGCCGCGTGTCCCTGGGGGCTCAGCGGATCTCGATCGTGATCGTCGAGCCCTTGGGCGCCGTGTCGCCGCCGTCCACCGACTGGCTCTTGACCGTGTCGCCGAAGAATCCGAGCAGTCCGCGGTCCTCGTCGACCTCGAACCCGGCGTCCTCGAGCGCCTGATGCGCGTCGTCCACGCTGTCGCCCACGACGTCCGGGACCTCGACCATCGGGGGGCCCTTGGAGACCGTCAGTGTCACCGTGTCGCCCTTGGCGGCCTCGCGGCCCGGGTTCGGTGTCTGCTCGGCCACCTGGCCCTTGTCGAAGTCCGAGGTGACCCGGTTCGCGGCGATCTTCACCTTCAGACCCGCGTCCTCCAGCTCCGCGGTGGCGTCCTCGACGGACGAGCCGGTCACCTCGGGCACCTCCACCGGGATGCCCTTGCTGACGATGATCGCGATCGCCGAACCCGAGTGCCGCGACGTCCCCGCGACCGGATCGGTACCGATCACGAAGCCCTTGGTCACGTCGTCGCTGAACTTCCGGGTGACCATGCCCGCGGCGAGCCCGTCGCCCTTGAGCACGTCCTTCGCCTTGAACAGCGCGAAGCCCTTCAGATCGGGCACCTTCACCGTCTCCGGGCCGCTCGAGACGGTCAGCGTCACGTAGTCGTTGTCGCGGATCCGCTCGCCGACACCGGGGTCGGTGCTGATGACCTGGCCGCGCTTCACGGTGTCGCTGTAGGCGTGCTTGACCTGCTTGACATCGAGCCCGGCGTCCTGGAGCCGGGCCGTGGCCTGCTGCTCCGTCTTCGCCAGGACCGGCGGGACCTTGGTGAACTGGCCGGAGTTGATGTACCAGACACCGCCGCCGAGGCCGAGCACCAGCACGATCGCGGCCACGACCATCAGCACCCCGCGCCGAGGTCGGGTCCCCGGCTGTCGCACGGGCGCGGTCGGCGCGGCGCCGAAGGGGCTGGCCTGCTCGAACCGGCTGGTCCGGTTCAGGTCGTGGCCGTTCTCCTCGTTCACGGGCAGCGGACGGGGGACGGACAGCGAGCGCGGGATCACGCTCGTCCGGTCGTCGGCGTTGCCGTGCCCCACGGCGAGGGCCCCCGGCGGCACGGCGTCGAGCTGGTCCGCGGTGAGACCGGCCCGTGCCTCGAGGACCTGGCCGAGCAGCGCCACAGCGTCGGCCGGGCGCACGTCGGGGTTGCGGGCGGTGGCCGTGGTGACCAGTACGTCCAGCGGGTACGCCATGCCGGGCACGGCGGCCGACGGAGGCGGTACGTCCTCGTGGAGGTGCTGGTAGAGAACCTGCGCGGGAGAGTCCCCGGTGTACGGCTTGGCGCCGGTGAGCATCTCGTACAGGACGACACCGCAGGCGTAGACGTCGACACGGGTGTCCGCGGTGCCGTGCTCGATCTGCTCGGGGGCGAGGTACGACACGGTGCCGAGGACGGCGCCCGTCGTGCTCGTGACCGTGTCCACGGCGCGGACCAGTCCGAAGTCCGCCACCTTGACCCGGCCGTCGTCCCCTATCAGGACGTTCTCCGGCTTCATGTCGCGGTGCACGAACCCGGCGCGGTGCGCGGCGCCGAGTGCGGCGAGCACCGGCTCCAGGATGTCGAGCGCGGCCCGCGGCTGCAGGGCGCCGCGCTCGCGCAGCACGTCACGCAGGGTGCACCCGGCGATGTACTCCATGGCCAGATAGACGTACGACCCGTCCGCCCCCTGGTCGAAGACCTGCACCACATTGGGGTGCGCCAGCCGGGCCACCGACTTGGCCTCGCGGATGAACCGCTCGACGAAGGAGGCGTCGGCGGCCAGCGTCGGGTGCATCACCTTGAGCGCGAGCACGCGGTCGAGACGGGTGTCCAGGGCCCTGTAGACCGTGGCCATCCCGCCGACCGCGATCCGTGCGTCGACGCGATAGCGGCCGTCGAGCACGTGTCCGACAAGCGGGTCCTGAAGGGTCGTATCCACGCAGGTGAGTCTACGAGCCGTCACTGTCACACCGCCCCGTTCGGCCGATTCCGGGGGCCGACTGCAGCCGACCTGTGACGCATGCCGCACGCACGGGGGCGCTGGCGTCGCACTGATGTCCGATCGGATCCCTGTCCGCCTCCGCAAGGCCACAACACGACAACCTGCGCCCCGCGGAAGCCGATCGCGGCCGGAAACGGACGGTGCGGGGACCTCGCGCGGGCGGACGGCTCAGAACGCGGGGCGCTCCGGGTCCAGCGCCGCCATGCCCTCCGTGGGGGAGGAGGCCGCGGCGAAATGCCGCCGGGGGATGCGCCCCGCCCGCCGGGCCAGACGCCCCGCCTCCACCGCGTGCCGCATGGCCTCCGCCATCAGCACCGGCTCCTGCGCCCGCGTCACCGCCGAGGCGAGCATCACGCCCGCACACCCCAGCTCCATCGCGAGCGCGGCGTCCGACGCCGTACCCGCCCCGGCGTCCAGGATCACCGGCACGCGCGCGTGCTCGACGATCAGCTGGAAGTTGTGCGGGTTGCGGATCCCGAGCCCGGACCCGATGGGCGAGCCGAGCGGCATGATCGCCGCGCAGCCGACGTCCTCCAACTTCCGCGCCAGCACCGGGTCGTCGTTCGTGTACGGCAGCACGGTGAAGCCGTCGTCGACCAGCGTCTCCGCCGCGTCGAGCAGTTCGATCGGATCGGGCAGGAGCGTCCACTCGTCGGCGATGACCTCCAGCTTGACCAGGTCGGTGCCCAGCGCCTCGCGCGCGAGCCGGGCGGTCAGCACGGCCTCGCCGGCCGTGAAGCAGCCGGCCGTGTTCGGCAGGACGCGGATGCCGAGCCGGTCGAGCACCGACAGGACCGAGCCGTGCACGGACGCGTCCACGCGCCGCATCGCGACCGTCGTCAGCTCCGTGCCGGACGCCACCAGGGAACGCTCCAGGACGTCGAGGCTGGGCGCGCCGCCCGTCCCCATGATCAGCCGGGACGCGTAGGACCTGCCACCGAGGACGAAGGGATCGTCGGCCATGGGTCAGCCTCCTTGGACGGCGGTGAGGACTTCGACGCGGTCGCCCTCGGTGAGAGCCGTGGACGACCACTGCGTGCGCGGGACGACGGTTTCGTTCAGGGCGGCGGCCACTCCGGCCGGCGCGGGGGTGAGGGTCGCGACGAGCGTGTCGAGAGCGGTCCCGGCGGCGATCCGCTGCCGCTCCCCGTTGACGACGATGTTCATGCGGGCTGCTCCGTGAGGGCGGTGGCGCCGAAGCGCAGGGGGCTGAAGGGGCGGGCTTCGGCGGGGAGTTCGCCGGTGGTCAGGACATGGGCCATCGCGTCGCCGGTGACGGGCGTCAGGAGCACGCCGTTGCGGAAGTGCCCGGTGGCCAGCAGCAGTCCGTCCAGCGCGGTGGGGCCGAGCAGCGGCGCGTTGTCGGGCGAGCCGGGGCGCAGCCCCGCGCGGGTCTCGACGAGCGGCAGCTCGGTGATCCCGGGAACCAGCTCATGGGCGTCGCGCAGCAGCTCGTAGACGCCGCCCGCCGTCACGGTGGTGTCCCAGCCCAGTTCCTCGCTGGTCGCGCCCACCACGAGCTCGCCGTTCCGGCGCGGCACCAGGTAGACGTGGCTGCCGCGCACCATGGCCCGCACCGTGCGGTTCAGGAAGGGCGCGTACGGCCGCGGCACGGCCAGCCGCAGCACCTGCCCCTTGACCGGGCGCACGGGCGGCAGGACGTCCTCGGGGACGCCCGCCAGACGCCCGCTGAGGCTGCCCCCGGCCAGCACCACCTGGCCCGCGGCGAGTTCGGTGCCGTCCGTGGTGATCACTCCCGCGGCCCGGTCCCGTACGACGGTCAGACGCTCCGCCCAGGTCCGGTGCAGGACCACTCCGGTCCGCTCGCACGCCGTGACCAGGGCACTCGCGAGGCGCCGCGGGTCGATCTGGTGGTCGCCGTCGACCCGCAGACCACCGCGCACACCGGGCGCGAGCATCGGCTCGAGACGGCGGCACTCACGTCCGCTCAGCCACTCCGACTCCAGCCCCGACCGGCTCTGCAGGGCGTGCAGTTCCCGCAGGTGCGCGCGGTCGTCGGCGTCCAGCGCGACGGCCAGCGTGCCGCACCGCAGATAGCCGAGGTCCTGGCCGGACGCCTCGGTCAGCTCGGCGGCGAAGTCCGGATAGCGGCGCGCGGAGGCGAGGTTGAGGCCCAGCAGGGTCTCCTCGCCGTAGTGCAGCTCGGTGACGGCGGCGAGCATCCCGGCCGCGACCTGGGCGGCCCCGCCGCCCGGCTCGGGGTCCACGAGCGCGGTGGCGAACCCGCGCTGAGCGGCCCGCCAGGCCGTCACCAGACCGATGATTCCGCCCCCGATGACGAGGACGTCTGAGGAACGTGCAGGCGACATGGGCGTCCAGCCCCTCCCTTCGCCGGCATGACCCGGATCAGGTTCGTACGGTCGGAGGCCGTCCAGCCTCCCTCTCAGCCCGGTGCGTCCGGGCTCCCGCGAGTGCTTTACGTTGGCCACCCTAGCCCGCCCCGCCCGTCCCAGTAAGGGAGCCTCCGCCCGTGTCACGATCGCTCGACGGCCTCGTCCTCGCCCCCGTCGCCGACCAGGCGCCGGGCCAGGTCGGCACCCGCACCCGCTTCCGGTACCACGAGGAGGACGGCGTGGTCTGGGCCGACTACGCGGGCGGCGACGTCGTCCGCGGGCACCTCGTGGGTACCCGTGAGGGCGACCGCCTCGACTTCCGGTACGTGCAGCTGAAGCCCGACGGGACCACCTCGTCGGGCCACTGCGTGTCCCTCGTGGTGCAACTGCCCGACGGCCGCGTGCGGCTGGAGGAGAGCTGGGCCTGGGAGTCGCGGACAGGCACAGGGACGAGCGTGGTGGAAGAGGTGCGCGCGACCGGCCGTGTGGAACAGGTCACTGAGCACGTCCGCTGACTGACGAAATGTCAGGTGTCTACGGTGATTTATTGACGGAGCCATGCCGAACGCACTGCTACCAGCAGGTTTGCTGCCGGTAGCAGTGTCGCTCAGGCCGCCTGGGCCGTCTCTGGGCCGTCGTGGGCTTTCCTGGCCGCTTCGTACATGCTGTCCACGGCTGACCGGGTGCGGCTTTCGCTGCTCGGCATGAGGTGTGTGTAGACCTTCAACGTGAATCCCGGATCACTGTGCCCGAGGTACTGGCTCAGGGCCTTGATGTTCTCTCCCGCGTCCAGCAGTACGGAGGCGTAGAAATGCCTCAGCGCGTGCATGCCGTCCTCGCGGGATGCTTGGGCCCGCCTGCCCCGCTCAGGCTTCGGGATGACGCCTGCGGCCACGAGAGCGGGCTTCCAGACGCTGAGATTGAAGGTGTTCCGGTGCAGCGCCGAACCGTCCTCGTTGGTGAAGATCAGTTTCTTCGTCACTGGGGGGCCGTCCAGCGTGCGCCACGGGAGGGTGACATCTACGGGCGGGAATCGCTTGATGTGAGCAGCAAGGGCGGTGCTGACCTCCTTGGGGAGAGGTACGTCACGGACCTTTCCGCCCTTCGGTGGCGCGAAGACCAAATGCTTGTTGATCGGCCTCACCTGGTAGCCCACGTGCAGCCAACCCGTCAGGAACTCCACCTCATCGACCGGCAGGCCGAAGATTTCGCCCTGCCGAAGTCCGCAACCTCCTCCGACGTCGGAGGTTGCCCGAAAGCGTTCCAGGAGCGCTGCACGCGTGGCGAACACACGGTCAACACTCCACGGCCGTACGCGGCCGGCAGCGGGCTTCGGGGCCCTGACCGATCCGGCGCGGCAGGGGTTCCTCGCAATGAGCCGATCGTCCACCGCGGCCCTGACGACGGACGAGACGTTGCCGAAGATGGCCCGTCGGTACGACGTGGCCAGCCCAGACGATTCGAGAGTGTGGGACCACTCTCGGATGTGCTCGGGATGGAACGAGCCGAGCGGCCGGGAGCCGATGTACGGGAAGGCATGCAGACGTAGCCGCGTCCCGACGGCCGCGCGAGGAGTCTTCACCAGTCGCACGCGCTCACGCGGGATAAAACGAGCGGCCAAAGGCCGCACGACTCTTGGCAGCTCGCTTCGCTCGCGCAGCAACGCCTGTGACTCTGACGGCCGTTGCGCCCCTGCGAAAGCAGCCTTCTTACGGGGCCCCGCTCCTCCACCGGGCGGGCTACGCGAGGACCGAAGAGACCACCCTGCGCGCCGGCGCGGGTGGTCCCTTCGTCGTTCCGTAGCGTTCAGCGTCCGCAGCTCTCCCCCTACTAAGAGCGGCCTTGACTTGCGGAAAGACGCTATTTGTAACTGAGGGTGACCGGACGCTGCGGACGCTAGTGGACGCTAAACATTTTGTTTAGCGTCCACACAGAAAGTACAGCTCAGAGTGGGCGACCGATGCCCGGCGGACGCTGCGGACGCTATCTTCCCTCAATCTCCAGTAAGAGAGCGAAGGACGGCTCTTCAGGAGGGGGCAGTGCGCACCCCCTCCTGAAGAGCCGCGGTGGGCCGCACGGAACTAAACGGGCCCAACGACGCTCGCCCAAGCCTGCCGTCCGCCTCTTGGAAGGTATTCCGGGTGGGCGGGCAGATCCGTCGCACTTCCTGGATTGCCGTCCGACGCACAAGCAAGAGGAGCACCACGCGCGACGGGGGGGGGGGGGGGGGGTGCTCCTCTTGCTTGTGCGCGGCATTGCGTGGGTCGCCAGCCCGCCCGAGTTGCGGCGGTTGATGCCGCCGGTTGCGTTGACAGCATCGGTTGAGCCCTGCAACTGCTCATTGACCTGCGGGTTTCCAAGTTGCCACGGTTTCCAGGGAGGGAAACTGGCGTCATACAGCGTCTTCGTGAGGCCATGGGTAGTCGTTCACGCCCCCGAGGTCTTCCGCCCCCTGCAAGGGGGTTCAGGCGTCCTGAGAGGCGCCTATGGCCTTCGCCCCGAACGGCGCTCGCCGCGCGAGCGCAGCGAGCCGCCAAGGGACGTACGGCCGTAGGCCGTTCCTATTGAGCTCGCACATGAGCAGAGTCGAGAACTGTGCGGGAGAGGTCGACCAGGTCCCCGTTCGTCCAAGAGCTGGAGAACCTTCTGGTGCAGCCGGCCCCAGACTCCCGCACGGGACCAGATGACAAACCGGCGATGCACGGTCGACTTGGACGCGCCCCGAAGCACGGCGGCAACGCCAGGCATGCGCTCGTGGTTGCCGGTGTCTTGGCACGGCCCGATGCATGCTGGTGGTCGTGGTACCGCACACTGCGCGTGCCGCGACGGCCGAGCAGGGACGCGTGACCTGCGTCCCGTGACAGATGAGGGGCATCGGGTGGTGGACGACCAGCGAGCGGATCTGCCGCCTGGCACGGAGGCCGGCGCCCTGGCGGACCGTCTGAAAGAGCGCATCTATGCGACCATCACGATGATTGCCGTGGTCGTCGGTCTGTCCGCCGGTGATGTGGGTTCCCTCGGCGCTGTCGCAACGGTCCTCACGACCGCTCTGGGGCTGTGGCTCGCGGCGGTCGTCGCCGACCAGCAGGCGCACCGCACAGTGCACGGCCACCTCGCCACCGGCCACGAGCTGCGCCGCATGCTGTACGTCAGCAGCCCACTTCTGTCGTGCGCCGTGGGTCCGGCCGTGCTGATCGCTCTGGCCGCGCTGGAGGTCTTTTCCGTGCACACCGCATTGCTGGTGGCGGCGTGGGTGGGCGTCGTCTCCCTCTTCCTGTGGGGCTGCCTGGGCGGGCTGCGCATGGGAGGCGGCGCCCTGGCGGCGGTGGTGGCAGGCATCCTGGACGCGGTGATCGGTGTGGCGGTGGCCCTGGTGAAGGCCTCTGCCGGGCACTGACACGGCGGGGGCGCCGCCAGTGTCAGCGCCCGGCCGCTCCTCGGCCCATGCGGATCGCGAGCACGAAATAGACCACCACCCCGCGCCGGCAACAACCGCGACCGGTGTTCCACACGCCCGCACTCAACGACCACCTCATCCACCAAGTCCGGGTGTCCCTGGCGGCAGTTGCCGCCGGTGTTCGGGCCGGCCTGGCCCACCGTCTACCGGCGTTTCGCACGGTGGAGTCAGCAGCGTGTCTGGGCCCGCCTGCACCGCGTCATCCTCGACGAACTCGGTGCTCAGGGGGCCTTGGACTGGTCGCGATTCGCCGTTGACTCGGTCAGTGTCCGCGTCCTCAAAGGGGGCCGTTGACCGGACCGAATCCGACCGACCGCGGCAAGTTGGGATCGAAAATCCATCTCGTCGTCGATCGTGCCGGCCTGCCCGTTTCCGTCGCCATCTCGGCCACCAACACCCATGAGAGCCTGGCCCTGCAACCGCTGGTCATGGGGATCCCGCCGGTTCGCAGCCCCCGCGGACCGCGGCGCCGGCGGCCGGCAAAGCTCCACGGCGACAAGGGCTACGACTATCCCTACCTGCGTCGATGGCTCCGCGAGCGGAACATCACCCCCCGCATCGCCCGGCGCGGCGTCGAGAACACTTCCTGGCCTTCACCGCCATTGCCACCAGCCTCATCAATCACCGCCGACTCGCCAAGTGAAACGACGTCTTAGGGCGGCGCGTGGTGTCTCAGACATACGAGGCAGTCTGCCAGCGGGCAGATGATTGTTCAGCGAGATCGTTGTGCTTGCTACGACCCGACGATGCTGAGGCTCCGGGTTAGCAGTGCGGTACCACAGCCGCGGCAACCGTCCCCGGCCGCTCGCCTGCCGTCAGGCCCGTGCAGCGACCGGAGTGGCCGTCGCTGACCAGTGCGCTAGAGCTACGTGTCTCCAAGTCTCGGCGACGCCCGACCGAACTTACAAGGCGGATGTCGGCGGTTCGAAACCGTCCGCGCCCACCAGTCTCAGGACACGAACAAGGCCCAGGTCAGCCGGTGTAAATCCGGGGACCTGGGCCTCTTTCGTTTCCGGCCGGCGAGGGGCGCCGTGCCACTTACGTGCCAGATGGGCCGCGCGGAGGCCGTGACCGTGCGGGAGGGGCCCGGCGGGTTGAGCGGTCCGGGCGCGGAAGGCTCTCATGCGCCCGAACCGCCCTCGGGGGTGCTCAGCCCTGGCCGGCCTCGGCCTCGGCGGACAGTTCGGCCCACTCCTGCCAGACCTTGAGCCGGTCGGCGTACACCTGCGGGACGACCTGGAGGGGGAGGGTGCCGAAGAAGACCCGCGCCGGGGGGTTGTCGGCGTCGACGACCTTCAGCAGCGCGGGGCCGACACCGGCCGGGTCGGGACTCGGCATGGTGGCGGAGCCGGCGTTGGCCGCCTCCCGTACGCCGTCGTAGGCGGCCAGCGGCTCGGAGAAGGCGGAGGACGTGCCGAACTCGGTGCCGAAGGGGCCGGGCTCGACGACGGTGACCTTGATGCCGAAGCCGGTGACCTCCTGGGCCAGGGAGTCGGAGAGCCCCTCGACGGCCGCCTTGGTGGCGGTGTAGCCGCCCGTCATAGGGAAGGCGGCGAGGCCGAGCAGGCTGGACACGTTGATGATGTGGCCGCTGCCCTGGGCACGCAGGTAGGGCAGTGCCGCCTGGGTGACCCACAGGGTTCCGAGCACGTTCGTGTCGAACTGGGCGCGGACGTTCTCTTCGGTGAGCTCCTCGACCATGCCGAACAGGCCGTAGCCGGCGTTGTTGACGACGACGTCCAGGCGTCCGAAGTGCTCGTGGGCCCGCTTGACGGCCTCGGTCACGGCGGTCTTGTCCGTGACGTCCAGGGACAGCGGCAGGATCGCGTCGCCATGGGCGACGAGCAGGTCGGCCAGGGAATCGGTGTTGCGGGCGGTCGCCGCGACATTGTCGCCGCGCAACAGCGCGGCCTCGGCGAACCGGCGGCCAAAGCCGCGGGAGGAACCGGTGATGAACCAGATCTTGCTCATGGGAATTCTCCTGAAAAGTGGAATCAAGTCAACGAGAGAAACGGTAACCTATAATGGGACCGAGTACCACTTCGGGTCTTTGTACTACACTTGCGGCATGGTCGAGACATCCAGGACTTCATCCGCCCGCGCTGCCGCGCCCGCCTCACTGCGGGAGCGGACCCGTGCCGCGATGCGCGCCGAGGTCAGCGAGGTCGCGTTCCGGCTCTTCGCCGAGCAGGGCTTCGGCAAGACAACCGTCGAGCAGATCGCCGCCGAGGCGGGCCTGTCGCGGACCACCTTCTTCCGGTACTTCGGCACCAAGGAGGAGCTCGTCCTCGGCAAGATGAACGAGTTCGGCCATGAGGTGGCCGCCGCGCTTGCCGCCCGTCCCGAGGGCGAGCGGCCCTGGGAGGCGCTGCGCCGCGCCTTCGACGTGATCACCGAGCCCCGGGCTGCCGAGCCCGAGCCGTCCCTGAGGCTGATGCAGTTGCTCAGTGACGCCTGCGCCCTGATGACCCGCCAGTGGGAGAAGACGCAGGGCTGGCAGAGCATGCTGGCGCCCGAGATCGCCCGCCGGCTCGGCTGCGACTCGGAATCCACCGACGATCCCCGCGCCCGGGCCCTCGTCGCCTCAGCCATCGCATGTCTGGACGCCGCCACCGACGCCTGGACGGCAGGCAACGGGACGACTCCGCTCTCCGTCCTCCTGGACCAGGCGATGGGCGCGCTGAGCGAACTCAGCGAATAGCCAACGGCCGATGCCACCCTTGCCGGTCGGCTCGGCCCTCACTCCGCGCGGTAACGGCTCACGTCATCATGCTGATCTTTTGACGTCGCCGCCTGGCTAGCGGACTGGCGCTCTAGTCCCGGCTGCTTCGACGCTTGGCTGAGTCATTGAGCTGACCCTAGACTCCGCCCCGTGCCCGCCCTCCAGGACAATCTCAAGCGCGCCTTCTGGTCCATAGACCGGATGCTCGGCGGACAGCAGCCACCGACTCGATCCCAGCGCTTCTCCGCTCGCCATCCAATCGGCATCGGTGTATGCACCGGGGTACCGATCGCGATCCTCTGCGCGGCGGCCACGCTCGGGGATCATGGATCGTGGGGTGAGGTGTTGATCGCGGGAGGCTTCGCCGCAGCTATAGGGACTGTCTTCGGGTTGACGGCCTTGGGAGAGCGCTACAGGCAGCGCCGTCTCCAACGTCTGGGCCTCTGGAGCGCTCCCCGCCATCGATCGTCAGGCGGCGGCTAGACGACTGCCTCCGGAGGCGTTGCAGTACAGCAGCGAAGTACAGCAACCGTGGCGACCGCAGGCGAACATCCCGAGCCTCTGCAACCCCCGTGATCAGGTCCGGAGACCTCAGCGACCCATCGTGTCCGTAGTTCGCATCGAGGAGCTGTGGCACGGTCCCCGGGCCGTGCCACTCTCGTGCCAGAACGCACAGGGACTCACGGGGAACCGGGGTTCGCCAGGGAGGTACCGCCAGCCTCTACCCAAGGCAGGGAATCCGCAGGTCACGCCTGCGATCGCCCAACCTCGCTCCTAAAACAGTGGGAAGCCCATCAACGCCGCTCCGGCCAGTCTGCCAGCAGGGACGCGACGGTGATGGGCTACGAACCCGGAGGTTCTGTCAAACCGCCCTCGGTACCCGTGGGTGGTCGTCATCGTCCTCGTGCTGATGATGGCGTGGCCACCAGTCGCGGAAGCGGTGAGCGCCTACGTCGATGCGGTCGCCGTTGTGGCCCTTTTCGCTGTCGGTTCGAAAGCAGCAGCGAAGTGCAGCAACTCCACAGACCTGTGATGGTCGTCCGCGCCCTTTAGCCGCGCGCCGTACCAATCGCGGAGATCCCAGCGGCCACAGCGCCCGCAGTTCGCTTCGAGGAGTCTTGCAAGAGGCGGCATCCGGGGGTTCTCATCCAACTCAGGCCTAGCTACTGGGTAGTGGGGTGCGCCCCACTACCCAGTAGGCACCCCAGTAGAGCGGTCCGAGGGCCCCAACCGGAGTTTTCCTACTGGGGCCCACTACCCAGTAGCCCGGCAGCCGCCCACGCTGAAAGGCCGCGAGTTGGGGAGGGCGACCGAAGAAACGTCCGCTCGAAGGGCGGTCCTCCTTGCTCCTGCTCCTCGGACGGTCGGGCCGCGCGGGAGCTCCGCCATCGAGACCCTTGTCGCTTGTCGTGACATCGGCAGAGGCCGTGGCTGGGAACCCGAGACCGTCTTTGACCTGCGACCCGACAAGCGACAAGACAAGCGACAAGCGACAAGCCGCGGGGCCCGATATCGATCCGGCCGGCGCTCCTCTCCGGAGCCCGAGCGGCACGATTTTGGAGTCTGCCCAGATGGCTCGCTAACCGCTAACACAGTGGTCCCGAGCGGCTTTGGTCGCTAGCGGGGCCGCTAACGCTAGCGGCCCCTGTCGCTAGCGATAGCGGCTCCTCGGGGGCCGAGGCTGGGCCGTCTGTGGGCCGTCCGAGAGTGGCCAACCACGACAGACAGCGACAGACGACGAGTGCTTCATCCCTGGTTACCGGGGCGCCGCGTACCCCATTTAGAGGTAAGCGATACCTGTCACGTGTCTATGGTGATCAGGTGAGCGAGCAGACGCAGGCACAGTCGCAGGGGCCCACGGCACGGCGGGTCGTCGTGGTGGGCGCGGGCATGGCCGGAGTGCAGACCGCGGTCGCCCTGCGCGAGCAGGGCTTCACGGGCACCGTCACGCTGATCGGCGCGGAGCCGCATCAGCCGTACGACCGGCCGCCGCTGTCCAAGGCCGTACTCCTGGGCAAGGCCGAGGGCTCCGCCTTCGACATCGACTTCGAGGCCCTGGACATCGAGCTGAGGCTGGGCCGCGCGGCGCTCGGCGTGCGCCCCGGGGACCACGAGCTGGACACCGAGGGCGGACCCGTCCCGTACGACGTCCTGGTCGTCGCCACCGGCGCCGAACCGATCCGGCTGCCCGGCGCGGAGGGCGTGCCCGGGGTGCACCTGCTGCGCACCCTGGACGACGCCGAACGGCTGCGTCCCGTCCTCGCCCAGCAGCACGACATCGTGGTCGTCGGCGCGGGCTGGATCGGCGCCGAGTTCGCCACGGCGGCGCGTGAGGCGGGCTGCGCGGTGACGGTCGTCGAGGCCGCCGACCGGCCGCTCGCCGGCGCGCTGCCCGCCGAGGTGGCCGCACCGATGGCCGCCTGGTACGCGGACAGCGGGGCCACGTTGCGCACCCACGCGCGCGTGGAGCGCATCGAGCCCGGCGCGGTGGTCCTGGACGACGGCTCCCGGGTGCCCGCGGGCGCCGTCGTGGTCGGGATCGGGGCGCGGCCCGCGACCGCCTGGATCGCCGGCTCCGGAATCGAACTCGGCGCCCACCGCGAGATCGTCGCCGACGACCACCTGCGGACCTCCCTGGCGGACGTCTACGCGGTCGGCGACTGCGCCTCCTTCCCGTCGGGACGCTACGAGGACCGCCTCCTCGTCCACCACTGGGACAACGCCCTGCAGGGCCCGCGCACGGTCGCCGCGAACATCATCGGGGAGGCTCCCGCCGCCTACGACCCGGTGCCGTATTTCTGGTCCGAGCAGTTCGGCCGCTTCGTGCAGTACGTCGGCCACCACGCGCCCGCCGACACCCTGGTGTGGCGCGGTGACTCCTCGGGCGCCTCCTGGTCGGTGTGCTGGCTCCACGAGACGCGTCTGGTCGCTCTTCTGGCGGTGGGCCGCCCGAGGGATCTCGCGCAGGGCCGCCGGCTCATCGAGGCGGGCGCGCTGATGGATCCGGAGCTGCTCGCGGACCCGTCGAGGCCGCTGAAGGCCGCCACGGCCTGAATCCGTCACTCCAGGTCGGGGGGCCCTCGGCTTCCGACTGTCAGTCCGGGATGGCAGGCTTGTCCCGTGACCGAGATTGACGCAAAGATCGATGCTCTCGTCCCCGCCTGGCTCACCCTCCCCGACATCGCCGAGCAGTTCGGCGTCGAGGTGACGCGCGTCCGGCAGCTGGTCAAGGACGGCCAGCTGATCGCCGTACGCCGTGGTGAGAACCGCGCGCTGCACGTTCCCGCCGCCTTCATCGACGCGGACGAGCAGAAGGTCGTCAAGGGCCTGTCCGGCACCCTGACGCTCCTGAGGGACGACGGCTTCTCCGACGAAGAGGCCCTCGAATGGCTCTTCACCCCCGACCCGACCCTGCCCGGCACCCCCGCGCAGGCTCTGAGCGAGAATCGCGGCACGGAGGTGAAGCGCCGCGCCCAGGCGCTCGCCGTCTGACCTGCAACGAGACCGTCCGGCGCGGGACGCGCGGCGGCGGGACCACCCCGGCCGCCGCGCGCCCCGCCCACCGATCAACGGGGGACACACGCATGCCCGAGAACGCCGCCACCACGGCGCGGGGCCGGCTCGCCGACGCCCGCG
Organism: Streptomyces sp. NPDC060027; assembly: GCF_042737005.1. Lineage (NCBI taxonomy): Bacteria > Bacillati > Actinomycetota > Actinomycetes > Kitasatosporales > Streptomycetaceae > Streptomyces > Streptomyces sp. NPDC060027. Next base: position 5,446 of record NZ_JBHWVI010000072.1, on the reverse strand, counting down.
TCTACCTGTGCACCGACGCCCGCAGGCGTCAGGGCGACCTCGCCGAGTTCCTCGACGCGGTCCTGGGGAGCGGCGTCGACATCGTGCAGCTGCGCGACAAGGGCATGGAGGCGGGCGAGGAGCTGGAACACCTCCAGGTCTTCGCGGACGCCTGCGCCCGGCACGGCAAGCTCCTCGCGGTCAACGACCGGGCCGACGTGGCCCACGCCGCCCGAGCCGACGTACTGCACCTGGGCCAGGGAGACCTCCCGGTTCCCGCGGCCCGCGCGATCCTCGGCGACGAGGTCCTCATCGGCCGCTCCACGCACGCCGGGTCCGAGGCCGCGGCCGCCGCGGTCCAGGAGGGCGTGGACTACTTCTGCACCGGCCCCTGCTGGCCCACCCCCACCAAGCCCGGCCGCCACGCACCCGGCCTCGACCTGGTCCGCAGCACGGCCGCCCTCGGCACCGACCGCCCCTGGTTCGCGATCGGCGGCATCGACCTCGGCCGGCTCGACGAGGTGCTCGAAGCCGGCGCCCGCCGGGTCGTCGTCGTACGGGCGATCACCGAAGCGGACGACCCCGCAGCGGCCGCGGCGGAGTTCGCCAAGAGGCTGCGCGCGGCGTAGGCACGGCAGCGGCCGCGCGGAGCGTGCCGCACGGCGGACGTCCGCGCGGAGCGTGCGGGGAGGGCCCCGGGAGCAGGCTGATGCGACCGCTGTCCGAGGGGTGGACAAGAAGTCGACAGATCGGACAAATCCCAGCGGTTCGGTTGGGGGACCGACGCCCTCTGGCTAACCTGCGAGTATGGCCCTCGGATCTGCTTCCACCAGGACTGATCGCGCACGCACCGTGCGCGACATGCTCGCGACCGGCAAACAGACGTACTCGTTCGAGTTCTCGGCGCCGAAGACCCCCAAGGGCGAGCGGAACCTGTGGAACGCCCTGCGGAGGGTCGAGGCCGTCGCGCCCGACTTCGTCTCCGTGACCTACGGAGCCGGCGGCTCCACCCGGGCCGGCACGGTCAAGGAGACCGAGCAGATCGTCCTCGACACGACGCTGACCCCGGTCGCCCACCTCACCGCGGTCAATCACTCCATCGCGGAACTGCGCAACATCATCGGGCAGTACGCGGACGCGGGCATCCGCAACATGCTCGCCGTGCGCGGCGACCCGCCCGGCGACCCCATGGGCGAGTGGGTCCCGCACCCCAAGGGTCTGACCTACGCGGCCGAACTCGTGCGCCTCATCAAGGAGTCGGGCGATTTCTGCGTCGGGGTCGCGGCCTTCCCGGAGATGCACCCGCGGTCCAGCACATGGGACCTGGACGTCTCCCACTTCGTCGACAAGTGCCGCGCCGGCGCCGACTACGCGATCACGCAGATGTTCTTCCAGCCGGAGTCCTATCTGCGCCTGCGGGACCGCGTCGACGCGGCGGGCTGCGCGACGCCGGTCATCCCGGAAGTCATGCCGGTGACAAGTGTGAAGATGTTGGAACGGCTCCCCAAACTTTCCAATGCCTCGTTCCCGGACGTCCTGAAAGAGCGGATCCTCACAGTCAAAGACGATCCGGCGGCTGTACGCTCCATTGGGATCGAGTTCGCGACGGAGTTCTGTGCGAGGCTGCTGGCCGAGGGAGTCCCCGGACTGCACTTCATCACGCTGAACAACTCCACGGCGACGCTGGAAATCTACGAGAATCTGGGCCTGCACCACCCGCAGCAGGCCTAGACCGGTCGCACCCGCGTACGACACACTGCGTAGCGGCCACTGGGAGAGGGGCGTACATGGGCTTGACGGTCCTCTATCTTGCATTCGGCATCGTTGCGCTGTGGCTGCTCGGCGAGGTGCTGCTGCAGTACAAGGCGCGACTGCGGTTCCGGCTGCTCGCCTTCGTCGGCTTCCTCGGTGTGGTTCTCGGCGTCCTGATGCACTCGGTCGTGGTCATCGGCCTGGGCGCGGCCGCCTTCACTGTCGGTCAGACCTATGTGACGCTGTCGTTCCGCCAGGGCTTCGCGCAGGGCTGGGCCATCAACGGCCGCTCCGCGTCGGCCAAGCCCAGCAAGCGCCGCCGCGGCGAGCCGGAGGGCGAGGACCCGTCGCCCGAGGCCTCCGACCCCGAAGCCGTCGAGGAAGCGGCCTACCGGCGCGACGACGAGTACGCGGCCGACGACGACGTCTTCACGCCCGCCCAGTCCGACCGGTTCATGCCCCCGGAGTCCGCCGAGCCCGCGGCCGCCGAGTCCACCGCGGTCTACGAACCGCAGCCCCTGCCCGAGGACACCGGCTCCTACGGCGTCTACAACGCGGCCGCCTACGCCGCCGCCACCGACCAGTCCTACGCGGGCGCGGCCCAGTCCCAGGACCAGCAGGCCTACGCGACGACCGCCCAGGACCAGCAGGGCTACGCGACGGGCGGCCAGTCGCAGGACCAGCAGGCCTACGCGTACGACGGGTACACGGGCTACGACCAGCAGCAGTACGGCTACGACAACAGCCAGCAGCAGTACGCCGCGTACTCCGACCCGTACATCGGCCAGCAGACGTACACGGGCGCCTCGTACGACACCACCTACACCGGTGGCGACCAGCAGTACACGCAGCAACAGCAGAACTACGGCCAGGACCAGTACGCCACCGGTACGTACGGCGGCGAGACCCCGGCCGGCGGTGTCTGGGTGCCGCAGCAGCGCACCGACGAGTACGGCGGCGAACTCCCGCCCGAGCAGCAGCAGTACCCGTACCAGGGCAACGGCAACAACAACGCCGGGTTCGACGAGCAGTACCGGTACTGACCGGCCGGACAGCGGCCGACGGTCTCCTCGCCCCCGCTGCCCGCCGGTCCGCTCACTGCGAGCCCTGGAACTCCGGTCCCTCCACGATCAGCCCGGCCACCAGGGCGCCCGACATACCCGCGTGCGGCAGACCGCCGCCGGGGTGCGCCCAGCTCCCGGCCGTGAAGAGCCCGGGCAGACGCGTGCTGTTCGACGGGTGCAGCAGCCGGCCGTCCCCCGCGGCGAGAGCGGGAGCGGGGACCGCGCCACCCTCCGCGCCGGTCGCCTCCGCGATGTCGGCCGGGGTGCGGACCTCGTGCCACAGGAGCCGGTCGCGCAGGCCCGGCAGGGCACGCTCGGCCGCGTCGAGGACCCGCTCCACGTCCGCCTCGGACACCGGGGCGCCCGACGGCACCGTGACCGTCAGCGTGACCGCCTCGTGCTCCGCGTCCGGTACCAGCGCGGGGTCGTCGGGGCGGGACACCACGACGGTGGGCGACGCGGGCACCCCGGGGTGCCCGCCGAAGAGCCGGTCCAGCTCGCCCGCGCGGTCGACCGTGTGGACCACCGTCCGGTGCGCCACCCCGGCGGGCCGTCCGCCGCGCAGCGCGAGCAGCACGGTCAGCCGGCTGGCCGCCCCCGGCTGCGGCGGGACCTCGTCACCGCCCCGGACCACCGCCCCGGGGAGAAGGCCGTCCAGGACACCGGGCGCCACGCCCGCGACCACGAAGTCCGCCTCCGCGAACGTGTCGCCCTCGGAGCCGGAGGGCCGGGAGGCGCCCCCGGAGAGCTCCACCCCGACGACCCGGCCGTCCTTCTCGACGATCCGCTCGACGGACGTCCCGAAACGGAACTCGACCCGGCGGGCCACACACCGTTCGTACACCGCGCGCGCGAGCTCCCGGATGCCGCCGCGCACATACCAGGTGCCGAAGGCGTGCTCCATGTACGGCAGCACGGCGGCGCTCGCCGGGGTGGCGCGCGGGTCGAGCCCGTACACCAGGGCGTGGCTCTCCAGAAGGGCCGTGAGGCGCGCGTCGCGCAGCTCCCAGGCGGCCACCTCGGCGAGGGTGCCGGCCCGGCGGGTGCGCAGCAGCTTCTTGTGCGGCACCGAGGGATAGGGTTCGCGCTCGGCCAGCACCGGCCAGTTGGGCCACAGCGGCTCCTCCAGGAGCGGTCTGCGCGTCCGGTCCCATGCCTCGCGGGCCCGCACCAGGAAGTCGCCCCACCGCACGCCCGCGTCCGCGCCGAGCGCCGCGTCCAGTGCGGCGAGCACGCCCGCGCGCGAGGCGTTCGGCAGGGACACCCGTGTGCCGTCGGCGAAGACATGGCCGGTCGACGGGTCGACCTGGACCAGCTCGACGCACTCCTCCAGCGGCTGCTTGCCCGTCTTGACGAACAGGTCGCGGTAGACCGCGGGCAGCGGCAGCAGCCCCGGTCCCGTGTCGAAGGCGAAACCGTCGCGCTCGAAGCGGCGCACCGCGCCGCCGTACGTCTCGGTCCGCTCGTACACCACCACCCGGTGGCCCGCGACGGCCAGCCGGGCGGCGGCCGCCATCGCGCCCATCCCGGCGCCGATCACCGCAATCCGTCCCATGCCGGCGACTTTATCGGCCGCCACCGACAGTCCCGTCCCGGAGGCCGGTCGGGCCGTCCCGCCCGACCGCGTCAGCGGGTCCGGCTGCCGCCCGGACCCTCCGCCCCGGTTATTCGAGGTCCGTCCGTGACGCCGGGCCGGGCGGCTGCTCCACCCGCGCGGCCATCCGTCTCTCCTCCCGGCGCTGCGCGCGGCGGCGCAGGAACCGTCTGATCCGGGAGACGAGGAAGGAGAGCACCAGGAGCCCGGTGACCAGCAGGACACCGGCGATGACCGCCGCCGCCTCGGGATAGAACATCGCGAAGGTGAGGAGCCCGGCCACCCCGAGATCCTCGGCGGTGCTCATCACGAAGTTGCTGAACGGCTCGGGCGAGGTGTTGATCGCCATCCGTGTCCCGGCCTTGACCGTGTGGCTCGCCAGCGCCGTCGAACCGCCGATCAGGCCCGCCGTCAGATCCGAGACCGAGCCACTCTGTCCGGCGAGCAGCGCACCGACCCACGCGCCCGCCGCCGGCCGGATCACGGTGTGCACGGAGTCCCACACCGAGTCCACGTACGGGATCTTGTCGGCGACCGCCTCGCAGAGGAACAGCACACCGACTGTGACCAGGATCTCAGGGCGTTGCAGGGACTCCGGGACCTCGTCGCTCAGCCCCGTCGCGCCGAAGACGCCGAGGAGCAGCACCACCGCGTACGCGTTGATGCCGCTGGCCCAGCCGCTGGTGAAGACCAGGGGGAGTACGGACACGGACGCGATCGTAACCAGTGGGCGAGGGCGCGTGCTGGGCATGAGCGCGTATGCCTGAGTATCCGTACCTACAGGGTGAGATGAGTAGGCGCACGGATGGGCCCCACCTGCGCGAACGGCAGAGTGGAGACACGGAGAGGGGCGCGGCTCCGGTACCGCCGACACGGGGCGGCGGAACGGAACCCGCGCCCTTGGCCGCTCCTTCCGCCGACTCGCTCGGCGGGAGTGAGACACGGGGGAGTCCGGGGGACGGCCCAACGGGGGCCCAACGGGGGCCCAACGGGGGGGGTACGGGGGTACGGGGGGTACGGGGGAGCACGACGAGGCGCCGGTTCGAACGGCCCGCGG
>NZ_JBHWVI010000071.1:0-35824 GCF_042737005.1 Streptomyces sp. NPDC060027 | reverse complement strand
GGCTCCCGGTCGAGGCCTCGAGCTCCGCCTCGATCTCCGCGTCGGCCACGGCGATCGCGACGCCGAGCGCCTCGGCGATGTTGCCCGCCGCCGTCATGACCCGGGCGGTACCCACGATGGGGGCGATGGCCACCAGGACGTCCTGCACCTCGGCGATGGTCAGACCGGCGTCGAGGGCGGGGGCGACGTGCGCGAGGTAGGAGATGGGGGGCGCGTCCGAGGCGGCGAGTGCCGCGATGCGGGTGAGGATCAGGGTGTCCGGGGGCAGTCCGCACCGCTCCAGGGAGTCGACGGTCATGGCGGCGAGGGTGTCCAGGACAGGGGTTTCGGATGCGGTGGTCATGGCGGCCGGCCTCCTGATGCGCTGACGGGGGCGCTGGAGGCGGAAGGAACTGCTGTCCGCGGGCGCCACTCTGTGGGTCAACGGTAGAAGCATTCGGGTCGGGGCGCGCGCGGAGCCCGGTCGGTCCGGCAGCGCTCGCCCTGACCGTGGCGGCCCGGCCGACGGGCCGCCACCTGCGGTCGGCGCGGGCGCTGTTCGGCGTCCGGCATGTCTCGGCTCCCCGTCGGACGGGTCACCCGACCGTGGCCGGAGGCCGGGTGGGACGAGTTCCGGCCGAGATCACCGCGATCCGGGGCGAGAACTCGTCCCCCGCGTCCGCGCGGACCTCGGTCAGGCCCCGACGTACGCCGAGAGGTGCTCGCCGGTGAGGGTGGAACGGGCGGCGACGAGGTCGGCCGGTGTGCCCTCGAAGACGAGCCTGCCGCCGTCGTGACCGGCACCGGGGCCGAGGTCGATGATCCAGTCGGCGTGTGCCATGACCGCCTGGTGGTGCTCGACGACGATCACCGACTTGCCCGAGTCGACGATCCGGTCGAGCAGACCGAGCAACTGCTCGACGTCGGCGAGGTGCAGGCCCGTGGTCGGCTCGTCGAGGACGTAGACGCCTCCCTTGTCCGCCATGTGCGTGGCCAGCTTGAGCCGCTGCCGCTCGCCGCCGGACAACGTGGTGAGCGGCTGTCCGAGGGTGAGATAGCCGAGCCCGACATCGGCGAGCCGCCCGAGGATGCGCTGCGCGGCCGGTGTGTGCGCCTCCTCGGTGCCGAAGAACTCCTCGGCCTCGTCGACCGACATCGCGAGCACCTCGCTGATGTCCCGGCCGCCGAGGTGGTACTCCAGGACCGACGCGTCGAACCGCTTGCCCTCGCAGTCCTCACAGGTGGTGGCGACGCCGGCCATCATCGCCAGGTCCGTGTAGATGACGCCGGCACCGTTGCAGGTGGGGCAGGCGCCCTCGGAGTTGGCGCTGAACAGTGCCGGCTTCACGTCGTTGGCCTTCGCGAAGGCCTTGCGGATCGGGTCGAGCACACCGGTGTACGTCGCCGGGTTGCTCCGCCGCGAACCACGGATCGGCGCCTGGTCGACCGACACCACACCGTCACCGGCCGGGATGGACCCGTGCACGAGCGAGCTCTTGCCGGACCCGGCGACGCCGGTGACGACGACCAGTACCCCGAGCGGGATGTCGACGTCGACATCGCGCAGGTTGTTCGCCGACGCGCCGCGGATCTCCAGCGTGCCGGTGGGCTTCCGCAGCGTCTCCTTGACGGAGGCCCGGTCGTCGAAGTGGCGGCCGGTGACGGTGCCGCCGGTCCGCAGTCCCTCGACCGTGCCCTCGAAGCAGACGGAGCCGCCGCCCGTACCGGCGCCGGGGCCGAGGTCCACGACGTGGTCGGCGATCACGATGGTCTCCGGCTTGTGCTCCACGACGAGCACCGTGTTGCCCTTGTCCCGCAGCCGCAGCAACAGGTCGTTCATGCGCTGGATGTCATGGGGGTGCAGGCCCGCCGTGGGCTCGTCGAAGACGTAGGTGACGTCGGTGAGCGAGGAACCGAGGTGGCGGATCATCTTGACGCGCTGCGCCTCGCCGCCGGACAGCGTGCCGGCCGGCCGGTCCAGGGCGAGGTAGCCGAGGCCGATCTCCACGAACGAGTCGAGGGTCTGCTGAAGCGCGGAGAGCAGCGGTGCCACCGAGGGCTCGTCGAGACCGCGGACCCATTCGGCCAGGTCACTGATCTGCATACCGCAGGCGTCGGCGATGCTGATCCGCTTGATCTTCGACGAACGGGCGCCCTCGCTGAGCCGGGTGCCGTCGCACTCGGGGCAGGTCGTGAAGGCGACGGCCCTGTCCACGAACGCCCTGATGTGCGGCTGCATCGCCTCCTTGTCCTTGGAGAGCATCGACTTCTGGATCCGCGGGATCAGACCCTCGTACGTCATGTTGATGCCCGCGATCTTCATCCGGGTCGGCTCGTGGTGGAGGAAGTCGTGCAGCTCCTTCTTCGTGTACTTGCGGATCGGCTTGTCCGGGTCGACGAAGCCCGACTCCTTGTAGAGCCGCATGTTCCAGCCGTCCGAGCCGTAGCCGGGGATGGTGATGGCGCCGTCGTTGAGGGACTTGGAGTCGTCGTAGAGCTGGGTGAGATCGATGTCGGAGACCGTGCCCCGGCCCTCGCAGCGCCCGCACATGCCGCCGGTGCGGTTGAAGGTCGCCTTCACCGTCTTCTTGGCGCCGCGCTCCACGGTGATGGCACCGCTCGCCTTGACCGAGGGGACGTTGAACGCGTACGCGCTGGGCGGGCCGATGTGCGGCTTTCCCAGCCTGCTGAAGAGGATGCGCAGCATGGCGTTGGCGTCCGTGGCGGTGCCGACCGTGGAGCGGGGGTCGGAACCCATCCGCTGCTGGTCGACGATGATCGCGGTGGTCAGCCCTTCGAGGACGTCGACCTCGGGCCGCGCGAGCGTGGGCATGAATCCCTGCACGAAACTGCTGTAGGTCTCGTTGATCAGCCGCTGCGACTCGGCGGCGATCGTGTTGAACACCAGCGAACTCTTGCCCGAGCCGGACACCCCGGTGAACACCGTCAGCCGGCGCTTCGGGATCTCGATGCTGACGTCCTTGAGATTGTTCTCCCGCGCGCCGAGCACGCGGATCAGATCGTGGCTGTCGGCACCGTGCGGCGCAGGCGACTGCGTGTCCGTCCTCGTGGCCTTGCTCATCGTGTCTCCATCTGTCGGGCGGGGCCGCCTTCGCGGTCTCCGCCGGCATCGCCTGGCTCGATCCAACCAGCCGCGCGCGGTGCGCCGGGTGCTTCTCGGCCGGTTCCGACCGCTCGGTCGCGGCCACCGTCCACGACGTACCTCACCGGCGGTGCGGGCCGACGTGATGTGCCGAAGTCCATGCAGACACGCTAGGTGAGGCCCGGTGGCCCGCGCTTCTCGATTCCTGACCGTTTCCGGTCCCGGCCGCCGTCGCCCGGCAGGGCGTGATTCCACCGACCGCTCGGATTCCGTCGGCACTCCACGGCAGCGCCGAAGGGTGGCGGCAGGTGGACCGATCAGGTCTGGGGCGAGAATCGGAGGGTGACCATGCCATCCGATACGTCGCCCATGTCAGGCCAGAGTCAGTGCGGCAAGGACGCACGCAGCCCGTTGCACTCGTTCCTGCGGACGGAGACCGGCAGTGCCGCCGTGCTGCTCGCCGCCGCCCTGGTGGCGCTGGCCTGGGCCAACATCGGCCCCGACTCGTACGCAACGGTGTGGGGCACCGAGCTGTCGATCCGCCTCGGGTCGGGCGGAGTGTCACTGGACCTGCGCGAGTGGGTGAACAGCGGCCTGATGACGCTGTTCTTCTTCGTCGTCGGCCTGGAGGCGCGTCGTGAGTTCGACCTGGGAGAGCTGCGGGAGCGCCGCCGGGTCACCCTGCCGCTGCTGGCCGGCCTCAGCGGCATGATCGTCCCCGTCGTCGTCTATCTGGCCGTCACCGCGGGCCACGGCTCCGCGGCGCACGGCTGGGGTGCCGCGATGTCGACGGACACCGCCTTCGCCCTGGGCATGCTCGCCGTCTTCGGGTCGCGGCTGCCCACCAATCTGCGGGTCTTCATCCTCACCGTCGCCGTCGTGGACGACTTCCTGGCCCTGGCCGTCATCGTCGTCGCCTACAGCGAAGCCATCTCGCTGCCCGCCCTGCTGACGGCGCTCGGCCTGTTCGTGGTCGTCCTGTTGCTGCGGCGCACCATCGGCGCGCGGATTCCCTCCCTGTACGGCGTGCTGGGCGTGGCGATCTGGGTCGCGCTCCTGAAGTCGGGCATCGACCCGGTGGTGACGGGTCTCGCGATGGGCATGATGACCTACGCGTACGCGGCCGAGCGCAGCGATCTGGAACACGCCAGTCGGCTGTTCCGGCGCTTTCGCGAGCAGCCGACCCCGGAACTCGAGCGCACCGTGCGACGCGGCCTCGCCTCGACGCTCTCCCCCAACGAGCGGCTCCAGCAGATGTTCCATCCCTGGACCAGCTACGTGATCGTGCCGCTCTTCGCCCTCGCCAACGCCGGCATCACCCTGAGCACCGGTCAGCTCGCCGACGCCTTCACCTCGCCGATCACCCTCGGCATCCTCTTCGGCTACATGCTCGGCAAGCCCGTCGGCATCATCGGCGGCACCTGGCTCACGACGCGCGCCGGACGGGGACGTCTGCACCCGCCCGTGGGCTGGGGCGCCATCACCGCGGGGGGCACGCTGGCCGGGGTGGGTTTCACCGTGGCCCTGCTGATCGCGTCGCTGGCCTTCGACGGGAGCCGTCTGGAGCAGGCGAAGATCGGCATTCTGGCCGCGGTGGCGGGCTCGTTCCTGCTCACCTGGGTCGTCACCCTGGTGATCGGCGCTCTCGGCGCGCGTTCCCGTGCGCGGGCTCTCCTCGGCAGCGGCCAGGCCATCATCGACCTCAGCGAGCCCGTCGACGTGGAGCACGACCATGTGCGCGGGCCGCTCGACGCGCCCGTGACCCTCGTCGAGTACGGCGACTTCGAGTGTCCCTACTGCGGTCTGGCGGAGTCCGCGGTGCGCGAACTGCTCGCCGACTTCGGTGACGTCCGCTATGTGTGGCGCCATCTTCCGCTCACCGATGTGCACCCCAACGCCCAGCTCGCCGCGGAGGCATCCGAGGCCGCGGCCCGCCAGGACCGCTACTGGGAGATGCACGACCTCCTCATGGCACACCAGGGCGACCTGGGCCCGAAGGACCTGCTCCGGTACGCCGCTCGCATCGGTCTCGACGACGACCGCTTCCGCGACGACCTCCGGGCCGGCGCGGGCACCGCCCGGGTGGCCATGGACGTCGAATCGGCCGACCTCAGCGGTGTCTCGGGCACTCCGACGTTCTTCGTCAACGGCCGCCGCCACTACGGCGCGTACGACATCGCCTCGCTGGCGGCGGCCGTGCGTGCCGCGCGCCAGCGGGCGGCGCTCACGGGAGCGGGACAGGACACCTGAGGCCGGTGTCCGTGTCTCCGGCGTGCGCGGTGCCGGTTCAGGCCGCGCGGGCCCGGAGGCGGCGCAGCATACGGGCGTCCTCGAAGCCCACCGCGCGTGCGGCGGCGTCGACGGTGGCGCCGTGGCTGATGAGGTGCTCGGCGCGCTCCAGACGCAGGGACTGCTGGTAGCGCAGGGGTGTGAGGCCGCCGGTGGCGCGGGTGAAGAGGCGCGTGAGGGTGCGCTCGCTCACGCCGACGGCCGTGGCCAGGTCGGGCAGGGGCACCGGCCGGTCGAAGCGGGCATCGAGCAGGTCCTGCGCGCGGTGCACGGTGTCGTCCAGGTGGGACCGGTACCGGAGCATCGCACTGGCCTGGGGTTCATCGCCGTTGCGCCGGGCGTAGACCACCATGTCCCTGGCCACCTGCGCGCCGACGGCCGGGCCGTGCCGGGTGGCGATCAGGTGCAGGGCGAGGTCGATCCCGCTGGCGATGCCCGCCGAGGTGACCACCCGGTCGTCGGTGGTGTACAGGACGTCGCGGACCACGGCCGCCCGAGGGTAGCGGCGGGCCAGCTCGTCCTGGACGTCGTGGTGCGTGGTGCAGCGACGGCCGTCGAGCAGCCCGGCCCGGCCGAGCGCGTCGGCTCCCGCACAGACACTGGCGACGGTGCCGCCCCTGGCGTGGTGGTCCCGGAGGACCCGCAGACCGGCCTCACCGATGGCGGGGCTGTCGGCCAGGGTGAGCGCCCGCCAGCCGGGTACCACGATCAGGTCGTCCGGGCCGAGCTCGGGCCAGTCGAGCCGGGCCACCAGCGGCAGGCCCTGAGCGGTGGGGACCTGCGACTGCTCGGCGACGTAGTGGAGGGTGTAGGCGTGCCCGAAGTCGGTGGCCGTGGAGAAGACCTGTGCGGGGCCGGCCAGGTCCAGCAGATGGACTCCGGGCACCAGGAAGAAGACGATGTGACTCACGATCCGGTCATCATGCCCGAGACGCGGCCGAGGTCTCAAGATCGTCGACGGTGGCGATGGTGGCGAAGCGCCCCGCCAGGGCGTACTCCGTGCGCCTGATGACCTCCTCGGCGCCCAGGGTGCGGGGGTCCGCCAGCAGTTCCGCCACACTCTGGTCGGCGGGGGCGTCACGGTGCGGGATGGGATTGGTCGCGGTGGCGTCGGAGACGAAGGTGACCGCGTAGCCGAGGTCGCTGGCGAGTCGGGTGGTGGTCTCCACGCACTGCTCGGTGCGGATGCCGCAGACGGTGAGCTCGCGGATGCCGCGCTCGGTGAGGAGCTGCTGCAGGTTGGTGGTGGTGAAGGCGTTGTGCGAGGTCTTGTGGATCAGGGGCTCCGCGTCCTCGCGCCGGAGCTCGTCCATCAGGCGGACGTGCCCGAGGGCGGGGTCGAACACGTCGCCGCTGCCGGGTTCCGAGTGCAGTACCCACACCACCGTGTCACCGGCCCGGCGGGCGAGCCGGACCAGTCGGTCGACCTGTTCGGCGATCTTCGGGTTGGAGATGGTCTCCCACAGCGGGCGGGCGCGGAAGGATTCCTGGACATCGATGACGATCAGTGCTCGGGTCATGCCCCCACTCTGACCGTCGCCCGCCTGTGGGGGACAGACCTCATCGGGTCCGGGAGCGGACTGATCCGGTCACGCCGGTGATTCCCGTTCCGGTCGCGCCCGGAACCGGTCCGGCTGCCAGTCGACGGACCTGATGGGGCAGGAGCCCGCACGGGTCCCATGGACATAAAGGCACGGACATGAAGACATGAGCCCATCAAGGCAGACACATGTACATGGGTGCTGTACATGGGTGGCAGACATGAAGTCATGGGACATGGGACAGGGGACGGACAGGGACACCTCGCCGACAGCGACAGTGACGCGACCACTGACCCATGACCGGCCCTCAGTACCGGCGGGACTCCGGCACCGGCCCCACCCCGGCTTCGCCAACGGACAATTCGGAGACGCGCGTTGGGCGGCCCCACGGAACACATCCAGCCATAGTCCGCCATGGTGGTCGCAACCATGAAGCACGACCCTCCAACTCCCCCGAGTTAATTGATTGTTGGGCTCCAGCCACTATGCAAGGAGGGTTGCGATGCCGATCATTCCTGTCATGAACCTGCAGCCCGACGGGCGGGTCGCAGCATCATGGAGGTGTGGGATGCACCGAAGACTCGCCACAGGCCTTGCTTCCTCGGCCATGGCCATCGCAACCATCACGGCGACCGCTACAGCCGCCAGCGCCGCCCCTGCCGACAAGCCTCAAGTCCTGTCCAGCTGGACCCAGACCAGCGCCTCGAGCTACAACACCTGGGTGGCCGCACGCTCGAACCAGTCGGCCTGGTCGGCGTATGCGTTCGACTGGTCCACCGACTACTGCTCCACATCGCCGGACAACCCCTTCGGCTTCCCCTTCGCCACACCATGTGCCCGCCACGACTTCGGCTATCGCAACTACAAGGCCGCCGGCGCCTTCGATGCCAACAAGCCACGCCTCGACAGTGCCTTCTACGAAGACCTGAAGCGGGTGTGCGCCGCGTACAGTGGCGCGACAAAGACCTCCTGCAACAGCACGGCTTGGACCTACTACCAGGCGGTCAAGGCGCTCGGCTGACCCTTCACCCACCCACGGGGAGCGCCGAGCGCGCGCAGGTCGGCCCTGACATGTGTCCTGCCGACACCCCGTATGAATCGAGCCAACCTCGTTCGGCTGGCGACTTGGTGATGAGCCGTCAACAACGTCGTCGATCCAGCGCGGACAGGCACGTCCTGCCGGTCCACAGGTGGACATGAACCCCCGCCACCCGCCCCGTACTTACTACCCATGCCTTCGTCTACATTGTCCGTCGGACCATAGAGGGAGCACATCATGGGTGTGGGAGCGCGGGCCGGGTGGCGCGGGCTGGCGGGCGTGGCCTTGCTGACCGTCGTGGCGACAGGCTGCTCGGATACCGCCGAGGAGAATCCGAAGACGTCGGTGAGCGCGACGCCGACGGACAAGACTTCCGGCGCCGCCGGCTCGGAGGCGAAGAGCGGCGGCACACTCGGTCCCGCGGGCTCGGCCTGCGAACTGCCGGTCAGCTTCGACACGGCCGAGGACTGGAAGCCGAAGGCCGTCGCCTCGGCGTCGCAGGACACGTCCACGACCGGCTCGGACAGCTCCGGCTCCCCGGAGGACGGCCTGGCCGGCGATCTCGCCGACGCGCTGCTCCGGCAGGGTCCGGTCAGCCTCGTCTGTGAGATCGATGCCAAGCCCGCCGGGAACATCGGCTACCTCAGGGTCTGGACCGGAAAGCCGGGCGCCGATGACGCCGACGCCGTACTCAAGGCCTTCGTGGCCGCCGAGCACGGCGCGAGCAAGGCGACCTACCGCTCGTTCGAGGCGGGCGGGCTGTCCGGCGCCGAGGTGGAGTACGTCTACACCAGCCAGGTGCTGGACGAATCGAAGAAGGAGTGCGCGCTCGCCGTCATCACCGACGACGGCCCGGTCGTCGTGCACCTCGGCGGACTGGACACCGCGGAGCACACCGAGATGCTCCCCGCGTACCGACTCGCGAAGCGGACCCTGCGCACCACCTGACCCCCGCGACCCGATCCGACGACGGGCCGCCGCCCGTCGTCGGACACGGCGTCCGCACCTCCTTCGCGCGCGAGCCGACACGTGGGCATGACCGTCGCTCCTTCTTCGCGAGATGCCGGTCTCCACGGCTGTGCCGGCGCCCTGGCACGCGCCCCCGCACGGGTGCGTCGTCCGTGAGGCGGTTTCGACCGGGCGGACTCAGAATGAGTGAAGCGGCGGCCTCGTACCCGGCCGTCGAGCCGTCTTGGGACGGTCGGACGGGATCGTCGGCCATGCGGTCCCCGACCCTTCGGGACCTGAGTCTTGCGAGCGCGCGGGTGGTTGAGCGATGAAGACGGACGAGCCGGCATCCACGGCCGACGAGGGCGGCGCACCGCAAGGGGCGAGTCGCGCTGCCGCTCCGCCCGCGGGCACAGCTCCCGCTCCACCGGCAGGCATCGCTCCCGATCCGCCCGCGAGCACCCTTCCGCAGGCGGCCCCGGAGGCCGAGAAGGGCGTCCGCCAGGACGAGGCGGTCGCCCTCCTTCGTCTGGCGGCGAGGTTGAAGGCCGCGCACCCCTCGATCGACCCGTCCGTCGTGGATCAGGCGGTCGCGACGGCCCGCGGTTCGTTCCGGCAGGCGAAGGTCAGGACGTACGTCCCGATTCTGATCGAACGCCGGGTCAGGGTGCTGCTCGGCGCCCTCGACCGTGAAGCGGCCTCCCCCGTACCGGCGGCCGTCGGGGACTCGACGGACACGCGGCCGACGACGGCCGGGCCGGTGGCGCGGCCGTCCAAAAGCCCCTCACGCTCTCCCTTCCTCGGCCGATGGATTCCCGCCAGACTCCGGCCCGCGCCCGCCTCCGACCTGGGCCGTGTCGGTGAGCGCCCATGAGCGCGCGGCACACACGGTGACAGGAAGAGAGGCGGGTCGTCATGACGGATGTCAGGGCCGAACGCGTCGCGAGGCTCATCGATCCCTTGCGGGTGGAGCCGGGATCGCGGGTGAACCTGGGCGAGGACTTCGATCCCCGGTACAAGGCCGGGCTGAAGAAGAAGCACGGTGCCGAACTGCTGGAGGCGGGGGTGTCACTGCTCGCCGAGTACCAGGAGCGGCTGGCCGCCCAGGACACGTACGGAGTACTGCTCTGTCTTCAGGCGCTCGACGCCGGAGGCAAGGACGGCACGATCCGGCACGTCATGAGCGGGGTGAACCCGCAAGGCGTCAAGGTGAGCAGCTTCAAGCAGCCCTCCGCCGAAGAGCTCGACCACGACTACCTGTGGCGGTACGCCGCCCGGCTGCCCGCCCGTGGCGACATCGCGATCTTCAACCGTTCGCACTACGAGGAGGTGCTCGTCGTCCGGGTGCACCCGGAGGTCCTCGACCGGCAGCGGCTGCCGTCGGATGTGTGCGGGCCGGACATCTGGGATCGCCGCTACCAGGCCATCAACGACTGGGAACGCTACCTGACCGACAACGGGTTCAAGGTCGTGAAGATCTTCCTGAACCTTTCCAAGGAGGAACAGCGCACCCGCTTCATGAAGCGGCTCGACCTGCCGGAGCGGAACTGGAAGTTCTCCGCGGCCGACGTCCGGGAACGCCGGCGCTGGGACGAGTACCAGCACGCGTTCTCCGAGATGCTCTCGCAGACCAGTACGCCGTGGGCGCCCTGGTACGTCGTCCCGGCGGACCGGAAGTGGTTCGCGCGCGTCTGCACCGCGGCGGTGCTGGCCCACACCCTGATGGACATCGACCCCCGCTATCCCGTGGTCGGCAAGGAAGCGCGCAAGGACCTCCGCGCCGCCCGGCGGGAACTGGAGGCCGACGCTCCTGAGGGCGCGCCGGCCGATCCGTACGCGGCCCGGCATCCGGTCCCCGAAGTGAGCGGCGGGCAGCGCCGCGAGACGAAGAGGAAGCATTCCTCCGCCGCGGCAGGGCGGACCGGGAAGGGCAAGCGGAAGTAAGTCCCCCGGGTTCACGGACGGCGGACCGGATCCAGATCGGAGAGCTGAGATGGCGATGCAGTCGAGCGGCCCCGCGGCTCCGGAGCGCGTTGCTCCGGAGCTCTGGTACGCGCGTTCTCCGCAGGAAGTCGCGTCGGCGTTCGGTGTCGATCCCGCGTCCGGACTCACCGCGGCCCGGGCCGCCGAACTGCTGGCCCAGAACGGGCCGAACGCCCTGCCGGAGGAGAAGTCGAGTCCTGCGTGGCGGCGGTTCGTCGAGCAGTACCGCAGCTATATGCAGATCGTCCTCGTGGTGGCGGCGGTCGTGTCGCTGGCGATCTCCGAGTGGACCACCGCGATCCTGCTCGTCCTGCTGACGCTGCTGAACGCGATCGTGGGCCTGCGGCAGGAGGGGAAGGCCGAGAGCGCGATGAACGCGCTGAAGTCCATGCTGACGGCGACGGCCCGGGTGAGGCGGGACGGCACCGAGTCGGAGATCCCGGCGGAGCGACTGGTCGTGGGCGATGTCGTGCTCATCTCCGCCGGGGACCAGGTCCCGGCGGACGGGCGGATCATCGAGGCCCACGCGTTGCAGATCGACGAGTCCGCGCTCACCGGCGAGAGCGTCCCCGCCGGGAAGGACGCCACGACGCTGCCGGAAGTCCTGCTGGGCCCGGGCGATCAGTCGAACACGGCGTTCATGCACACCCCGGTCACCCATGGCAGCGGTGTCGTCGTCGTCACCGGGACCGGTGAGGGCACGGAGCTCGGGAAGATCTCGGAGATGCTGTCGGCGACCGAGCGGGAGGAGGCACC
Source organism: Streptomyces sp. NPDC060027 (assembly GCF_042737005.1). Taxonomy (NCBI): domain Bacteria; kingdom Bacillati; phylum Actinomycetota; class Actinomycetes; order Kitasatosporales; family Streptomycetaceae; genus Streptomyces; species Streptomyces sp. NPDC060027. The sequence continues at coordinate 24,186 of NZ_JBHWVI010000071.1, read as the reverse complement.
GCTCACCAAGGAGCTCGACACGCTGACGCTGTGGATCACGGCCGCCGCGGGCCTGACCATGATCGTGATGTTCGCGCTCGGCCGCAGCCGCGACCAGGCGTGGGACGCCCTGTTCGTGAGCGCGGTCTCGCTGGCCATCGCCGCCATTCCCGAGGCCCTGCCCACGGTGACCCAGGCGATCCTGTCCGTCGGCAGTCTCAATCTGGCGAAGCGCAACGCGATCGTGAAGGAGCTGCCGTCCGTCGAGACCCTGGCGTTCACGTCGGCGATCAACTCGGACAAGACCGGCACCCTGACCATGAACCAGATGACGGCGGTGGAGGTCGTGACCCCCACCGACCGGTACACGGTCTCGGGCACGGGATACGGCCTCGACGGGAGGGTCCATCACGCCGCGGGTGCCTCCCCGAGCGTCGAGGACGCGATCCTTCCGTATCTCGTGGCGAACGACGCCAAGCTGGTGGACGGCGAGGTCGTGGGCGATCCCACCGAGGGCGCGTTCCTGGTTCTGGCCCACAAGGCGGGGCTGGACATCGACGCCACGCACGAGCGGCTGACCCGTGTCGCCACGCTGCCCTTCGACCCGGACTACAAGCTGATGGCCACCTTCAACTCCACCGTCGACGCCGTGGGGCGGCCGGTGGTGCGCTGTTTCGTCAAGGGCGCGGCTCCGGCGGTGACCGCCCGCGCGGCCACCGCGCTGTCGGGCGGCTCGACGATCCCGTGGGACGACGAGCTCAGCCGACGCGCCGACGAACAGTCCGAGCGCATGGGCGGTGAGGGACGCCGGGTGATGGCGGCGGCGACCCGGGACCTGGACCCGGCCGACTTCGATCCCGGCGGGGACCTGCTGTCCTATGTCACCGACCTGCGGATGACCAGTCTGGTCGGGATGGTCGACCCGCCGCGCGAGGAGTCCCGGGCCGCCGTGGCCAGCGCCCAGGCCGCCCATATCCGGGTCCGCATGGTGACGGGGGACGACGTCACCACCGGTGCCGCCATCGCCCGGCAGCTCGGGATCCCCGGCGAGGCGATCCTCGGTGCCGATTTCGCCGCGCTGCCGGAGCGCGAGCAGCTGGCCCGTATCGAGGACATCGGTGTGGTCGGGCGGGTGGCGCCGGAGCACAAGGTGCTGCTCGCGGACACGCTCAAGAAGAAGGGCGATGTCGTCGCGATGACCGGCGACGGCGTGAACGACGCTCCCGCCATCAAGTCCGCCGACATCGGTATCGCCATGGGCAGCGGTACGGACGTGGCGAAGAACGCGGCGCGGATGATCCTGTCCGACGACAACTTCGCGACGATCGTCTACGCCGTGGAGCAGGGCCGCAAGCTCTACGACAACCTCACCAAGTACATCCGGTTCGTCCTGCTGTTGCTGGTCACGTTCGTGCTGACCTTCCTCGGGGCCACCATCTTCAACATCGCGGCCGGTGAACCCTTCACCCCGCCCCAGGTGTTGTGGATCCACTTCGTGGTCAACGCCTCGTTCGGTTTCGCGCTCGGCTTCGACAAGGAGAGCGCGGGACTGATGCGGCGCAGCCCGCGTCCTCGGGGGGAGTCGGTGCTGACCCGGCCCGTGATGGTGACGGTCTGCCTCAGCGGTCTGGCCATCACACTGATTCTGCTCGGGCTGATCAAGTTCGGTGAATCGCACTTCGACAGCGTCCGCGTCGGCAGTTCGATGGCGTTCACCGCGTTCGCGCTCTGTCTGATCGTGGCCGCGTTCGAATGCCGGAGTGAGACCGAATCCGTGCTGACGACCAGCACGTTCGACAGCAAGCAGATGAACTGGACGGCACTGGCCCAGTTCGTCCTCGCGGTGCTGGTGACCCAGATGGACGGGTTCCGCCGCATCCTCGGAACCACCGAGATCGACCTGCGGCAGTTCGGCTGGGCGCTGCTGTCCGCCGTCGCGCTCCTGATCCTGTGGGAGGTGGGTAAGCTCCTGGCCCGCAGGGCGCGGCGCACCGGATGAGTGCGAGCCCCCCGTCCGTGACCCTCGCGGCGCGGACCGACCCGAAGGACACGCGTGTCGAAGCACCCCGGCTCCCCCGGCGGAGGGTGGCGCAGTGCTGTGCCGGGGGTGCCCGGCCTCGCGGTGTTCAGGGGGTATCGACGGAGCTGGCTGCGCGGGGACCTGCTGGCCGGGGTCACGGTCGCGGCCTATCTGGTGCCGCAGGTCATGGCGTACGCCAGTGTCGCGGGACTGCCGCCCGTCGTGGGTCTGTGGGCCATCCTCCCCGCCATCGTGCTGTACGCCCTCCTGGGTTCGTCCCGGCTTCTGTCGGTGGGGCCCGAGTCGACGACGGCGCTCATGACCGCGACCGTCGTGGGGCCCCTCGCCGACGGCGATCCGGCCCGGTACGCGGTCCTGGCCTCCGGGCTCGCCGTAGCGGTGGGGCTGATGTGTCTCGTGGCGTGGGTGGCGCGGTTGGGATTCGTGGCCGATCTGCTGTCCCGGCCGGTGCTGATCGGCTATCTGGCGGGCGTGGCACTGATCATGATGGTGGATCAGCTCACCAAGCTCACCGGTGTCCCGACGGACGGTTCGGGGTTCTTCCCGAAGCTGGCCTCCTTCCTGGGGAACCTGGACGAGTTCCATCCCACGACGGTGGCCTTCAGCGCCGTGACGCTGGTCTTCCTGTATCTGGCCACGCGCTTCCGGTGGAGCATTCCGGGGCCGCTGCTGGCCCTCGTCCTCGGCACGGCCGTGGTCGCGGCGTTCGACCTCCAGGACCACGGGCTCGCGGTGATCGGGGAGATCCCCGCCGGGCTGCCCCGCCCCGACTTCCCCGCACTGGACACCTTGCCCCAGCTGCTGCTGCCCGCCGTCGGTGTCCTGCTCGTGGGCTACACCGACTTCATCCTGACCGCGCGCGCCTTCACCACCGACGACAGCGGTCCGCTGGACGCGAACCAGGAGTTGCTGGCCCTGGGCGCCGTGAACCTCGGCGCCGGCACCCTTCAGGGGTTCCCGGTGAGCAGCAGCGCCAGCCGTACGGCGCTCGCCCAGTCCACGGGCGCCCACACCCAGGCGTACGGGCTCGCCGCCGGGGTCTCCGTGCTCGCCGTACTCCTCTTCCTGAGCCCGCTGCTCACCAACACCCCCATGGCGGTGCTCGGCGCGCTGGTCGTCTACGCCGCGATCCGGATGATCGACCTGGCGGGCTTCCGGCGGCTGGCGTCCTTCCGGCGCCGTGAACTCCTGCTGGCCCTCGGCTGCCTCGTCGGAGTCCTCGCCCTCGACATCCTGTACGGGGTGCTGGTGGCCGTGGGTCTGTCGGTCGCCGAGCTGCTCAGCAGGGTGGCGCGGCCCCACGACGCCGTCCAGGGGCTGGTGCCGGGCATGGCGGGCATGCACGACGTCGACGACTTCCCCGACGCCAAGGTGATTCCCGGCCTGCTGGTCTACCGCTACGACTCCCCGCTGTTCTTCGCCAACGCGGAGGACTTCAGGCGCAGCGCCCTGGACGCGGTCGCCGAACAGGAGGTCCCGGTCAGGTGGTTCGTCCTCAACGCGGAGGCCAACGTGGAGGTGGACATCACCGCGCTGGACTCGCTGGACGAGCTGCGGCAGGAACTCGACCGCCGTGGCATCGAGTTCGCGATGGCCCGGGTCAAGCAGGATCTGCGCGACGACCTGGACGCGTACGGGCTGAGCGCGTCCGTCGGCGAGGACCGGATCTTCCCCACCCTGCCCACCGCGGTCGCCGCGTACCGTTCCTGGTGCGGTGACCACGAGGGCGATCCCGGCCGGGCGGACCGGCCGGAGCCGGAGGCCGGCCTCGGCTGAGCGGCGCACCGCCCGAGCCGGCCGAGCGGGTCCGGCGTGCTCACGGGATCTCCTGTTCGGCCCAGATGATCTTGCCTTCCGGCGTGTGGCGGGCGCCCCAGCGATGGGTGAGTTGGGCCACCAGGAAGAGGCCCCGGCCGCCTTCGTCCGTGCTCCGGGCATGCCGGAGGCGGGGAGCGCTGCTGCTGGCGTCGGCGACCTCGCAGGTCAGCCGGGAATCGCGGAGCAGTCGCAGCCGGATGGGCGGTTCGGCGTAGCGGATCGCGTTGGTGACCAGTTCGCTGACGATGAGTTCCGTCGTCGTGACCAGTTCCCCGAGACCCCATGTCTCTACGACGCGGGTGGCCCGGGCCCGCATGTCGGAGACGGCGGCGGGGTCCACCGGCACCTCCCACGAGACCACGTGGTCGTCTCCCAGGGTGTGCGTGCGCGCCAGGAGCAGGGCGATGTCGTCGGGCTGGGGTACGGGCACGAGCTGCCGTACGGCGGCCGTGCACAGCGTTTCGAGGTCGGGGTCCGAGCGGGCGAGCAGTTCCCCGAGCCGCGTCATGCCCATCTCCATGTCGTAGTGGCCTCCCTCGACGAGGCCGTCGGTGTAGAGACCGATCAGGCTGTTCTCGGCGAGCTCGATCTCATGGGTCTCGAACGCCATCCCGCCGAGCCCGAGCGGAGGCCCGGCGGGCAGCTCGGGAAAGGAGAACTGCCCGTCGGGGGTGACGACGACGGGGGGCGGATGTCCGGCCCGGGCCATCGCGCAGCGCCTGGTGACGGGGTCGTAGACGGCGTACAGGCAGGTCGCGCCGAGGAAGGACTCGGTCGTGCTCCGGTCGGCCTCCTGTTCATGGGTCCTCTCCTCGCTAAGCCGGAGCACGAGGTCGTCGAGGTGCGCCAGCAGTTCGTCGGGAGGCATCTCCATGTCGGCGAGGGTCTGGACGGCGGTGCGCAGCCGGCCCATGGTGGCCGCCGCGGTGATGCCGTGGCCGACCACGTCGCCGACGACCAGGCCCACGCGGGCGCCGGACAGCGGGATGACGTCGAACCAGTCGCCGCCGACCCCGCCGGTCGGGTCCGCCGGCAGGTAGGAGGAGGCCACCTCCAGCGCTGTGCCGCCCGACAGGGCGTGGGGCAGCAGACTGCGCTGAAGGGTGACCGCCGCCGTGTGTTCCCGGGTGTAGCGGCGGGCGTTGTCGACGCACAGCGCCGCGCGCGCCACCACCTCGCGTGCCAGCAGGACGTCGTCGGGCTGGAACGAGATCGGATTGACGGACCGTACGAACGTGGTGAGGCCGAGGGCGGTGTTGCGCGCCCGCATCGGCACGGAGATGAGGGAGTGCAGCCCCCACCGGCGGATGCTTTCCGCTCTCGCCGGCTCCTCGGCGATCCACAGGTCGTCGGACGGATCGAGGACCTGGATGAGGACGGGCTCGCCGTTGGTGAGCAGGTGCGTGTCGTGCGGCGGCGGGAGGAAGTCCGCCCGGTCGCCGACCCGTGCCACGGCCTCCGGGCAGCCTTCCCGCACCGAACTCATTCCCGCGCGCCGCATCATCGGCTTGGCGGGCGCGGGTCCCGCGTCCGAGAGCCACGCTCCGTGTCCCTCGGTGCTGAGGACGGATTCCAGGAGGTCGACGACGACGAAGTCCGCGAAGCGGGGCACGGCGAAGTCCGCGAGTTCCTGTGCCGTCCGCATGACGTCGAGGCTCCGGCCGATGGTGGTCCCGGCTTCGTTGACCAGTGACAGGAGCTGCCGGGCGGTCCACCGTTCGGTGACGTCCAGGACCATGTAGCACACCCCGGTGTAGGAGTTGTCGACGCCGAGCAGCGGGAAGAAGGAGGTGGAGTAGGCGTGTCGGCGGTGCGGGTCGGCCCAACTCCATCCCAGGTACTCGTAGTCGATCACCGGTTCGCCGGTCGCCAGGACCTTGCGCATCAGTCCTTCGATGGTCTCCGCCTGCATCCCCGGCAGCAGTTCGGTCAGCCGACGCCCGAGCCGATGCCCGCGCGGCACTCCGCCCAGGTGCTCCAGGGTGTCGTTCATCCAGACGTAGCGCAGTTGCAGATCCAGCACCGCCATGCCGACGGGCGAACGGGTCAGGAACCCGTCGAGGAAGGTCGGGCCGACCGTCCACTGCCGTCTGTGCTGTCGTGCCGAGATCAGAAAGCACTCGCCCTCGCCGATACGGAAGGACGCGGACACGCGCAGGTCCACCTCGATGCGGCGGCCGTCGCGGTGCCGTACGGGGACGAGGCCGCTCCAGCCCATTCCGGCCCGGCACCGTTCCGCGACGCCTGCCACGCGCACCGGGTCCCTGGGCATCGCGAGCAGATGCGCAGCCGGGTGGCCGACCATCTCGGCGGCCGGGTGGCCGAGGAGTGCTTCGGCGCCCCGCGTCCAGCCCACCACGACCCCGTCGCCGGACACCACCACCGCCGCGTCGGTGGACGCGTCGAAGGCATCGCCCGGTCCTTCGGACGCGGGCGCATCGGGATCTTCTCGCGCAGAATCCATGAATTCATCCTTTACAGGACCCATGTTCCTGCTTGTCCGCCCGATGTGCACGGTCCGGCGTGTGATCACCGGACGCGGGCGGGCCGGGCCGTTCATGGGTCCTGACGCGGTTGTGTCAGGACGCCCCGAGGGACGCAGTACGCCGGGGCGGAGCCGTCCCGCCCCGCCCGGCGCCGCTCCGGACGGCACCCCACGGCACCCGCCGCCTAAGCCTGAACATGCCAAGGTGCCGCTCTGGAGTGGGCAAGGCCGAGGGCAGGGCGCAGCATGGAAGGGCCGGGGTCGGCACACAGGTGCGCGGCAACGGCGACGAAGCCCGGCACACCGCGCCGGCCGGCGGAGGAGGGCCAGGGATGACAGCCGATTCCTCGCAGTCCGACAGTGGAGGCTACCAACCCACATCGATCCGGCCGACCGGCCTGCTGGACGTGCTCAATGTGGGCGCGATGGTCCTCGACGCCGACGGGCGCATCGTGTTCTGGACCCCGCAGGCCGAGGAGCTCATCGGCTACTCGGCGGAAGAGGCTCTCGGCAAGTACGCGGCGCGCCTGATCATCCACCCCGAGCACATGCAGTCCGTCACGAAGCTGTTCGCCGACGTGCTGGAGACGGGGCGCAGTTGGGCCGGCGCCTTCCCCATCCGGCACAAGGACGGCAGCACCCGTCTGATGGAGTTCCGCAACATGCGGCTCCTGGACGACCTCGGGGATGTCTACGCCCTCGGCATCGCGGCCGACCACACCCTGCTGCAGCGCGTGGAGACCGATCTGGCCCTGTGCGAACAGCTGATCAACCAGTCCCCGATCGGTCTGGCCCTGATGGACCCCGACCTGCGCTATCTCATGGTCAATCCGGCGCTGGAACGGATCGACGGCATCCCCGCCGAGGACCACATCGGGCGTCATCTGCGGGAGACGCTGCCCTTCCCCGACGTGGACACCGTCGAGTCCGCGCTGCGGCAGGTGCTCACCACGGGGACACCGTTGCTCGACCAGTACCACGTGGGCCGTCCGCCGGCCGATCCCGACCACGAGCATGCCTGGTCCCTGTCGTTCTACCGGCTGGAGGACCCCGGCGGGCGCATCCTGGGCGCGGCGGCCTCGGTCGTCGACGTCACCGAACGCCATCGCGCGGCCGCCGAGGCCGACCGGGCACGCCGGCGCCTCGCTCTCATCGCCGATGCCTCCACACGCGTCGGGACCACCCTGGAGGTGGAGCAGACCGCCCGCGAGCTGGCCGACATCGCCACCCCGGAGCTCGCCGACGTGGTCGCCGTGGACGTCCTCGACTCCGCGCTGGCCTGCCGCCGCAAGCGCAGACCGGACAACGGCCCGGAGTTCTTCCGCGCGCTGGCTCTCAAGGCGTCCCACCCCACCGTGGCCCTGCGCGCCGCCGATCCTCCCGGCGACCTCGCCGCGTACGACGGCGACCGCATGGTGACACTGTGCGTCCACACCGGCAGGCCGGTCCTGGTACGGCACGTGGGCGAGCGCGATCTGCCGCGCATCGCCCGCGACGCCGAGGGCACAGCCCTGCTGGCCCGGGCCGGTGTCCACTCGTATCTCGCCGTTCCGCTGATCGCGCACGGCGAGGTGCTCGGCGCCCTCGACCTCAAGCGCACCCGGAACCCGCTCCCCTTCGACGACGACGACGTGGTCCTCGCCACCGAGCTGGCCACCCGCGCCGCCGTGGCCATCGACAACGCCCGATGGTTCCAGAGTGTGCGCAACACCGCCGTCACCCTCCAGCGCAGCCTGCTGCCCGAGCATCCACCGCACCTCAACGGTCTGGAGGTCGCCTCCCGCTACCAGCCCGCCCAGGCCACCAGCGAGGTCGGCGGCGACTGGTACGACGTCATACCGCTGGCCGACGAACGGACCGCCCTGGTCGTCGGCGACGTCATGGGCAACGGCATCGACGCCGCCGCCACCATGGGCCGGCTGCGCACCGCCACGTGCGCCTACGCCGACCTCGACCTCGACCCCGGCGACGTGCTCCAGCACCTCGACAAGATCACGTGCGATCTGGAGCACTACATCGTCACCTGTCTCTACGCCGTGTACGACCCCCGCACGAGGCAGTGCCGTATCGCCAACGCCGGACACATGCCGCCCGCCCTGGCCCGTCCGGACGCCGCCCCCGTCCTGCTGGACCTGCCGACGGGAGCCCCGCTCGGCGTCGGCGGCATCCCCTTCGAGACCACCACGGTCGAACTCAAGCCCGGCGACCTGCTCGTCCTCTACACGGACGGTCTCGTCGAGACCCGGCTGCATCCCATCGACGACCGCCTGAACGTCCTCCTCAGCTTCCTCGACGAACCGCGTCGGCCACTGGAGGAGATCTGCGACCTCCTGCTGTACGGCCTGCGCAACTCCGACGACCACGACGACGTCGCCCTCCTCGTCGCCCGCGCGACGTAGCCGCGCGACATAGCCGTACGACGGCCGGTCCCGGGCCACCGGACGGGGCGACGCCCGGGCGTGCCCTGGGACCTAGGACTTCTTCGAGTCCTTGGAGCGGTAGTGGGAGACCTGCTCGCGTGTGGTGCGCCACCGCGAGCGCGTCTGTTCGACCACGTTGTCCCACTGCCGGCGGACCTCGTCGTCGGAGGGGCGGTCGCCCGCCCGGATCCGGACCAGTTCTTCCCGCATCTCACGCCCGAGGGCCGCCGACGCGACGATGACGAACATCGCGGCGAAGAGCGCCGAGATCATGGCGAAGACGGCACCGACCGCTCCGTAGCGTGCGGCGTAGGAGTTGAACAGGCGCGGAAGGTAGACGGTCGCGCCGACCGAGTAGATCGCGGTCAGGACCGCCGCCGTGATGCCGAAGGGCAGCAGGTCGCGCCAGGGGATCCGCTTCGCGGACAGGACCCAGCCGCTCCACACGAGGAAGGCCACGCTCACCGGAACCTCGCACACCGAGGGCACCAGCCCCAGCTTGCTCTCCCCGAGGACCGCGTGGAGCCACCCGGTGAGCGCCGCGTAGCCGCCGAGCGCGAGGATCCACGACAGGCCGTTCCTCGTGTTGCGCACGCTGAGCGGGGCCAGTTGCCACGTCTGTTCGAACAACCGCTGTGTGGCGCGCGCGAAGCTCAGCACGGAGATGATGAGGAACAGGCTTCCGAAGACACCCACGCTCGCGCTGGTGCCATCGGCCGGGGCGAGGAGCGACCTGACCGCCTCGGCGCCCTGCCCGGTGAGGCTGTAGCGCTTGATGATGCGCTCTGCGGCGTCGTAGTCCGAGAAGTTGCTCAGCACGGCACCGCAGAGGATGGACAGCGGGATCATCGCGGTGAGCGCACTGGATGCCAGAGCCATCGAGCGGTCGAAGCCCACGATCCTCTGGAACCGGTTGATGACCCGCAGCGCGAAGGCGGGACGCAGCCAGAACGTCAGCGTTCTGACGAGGCGCTCGCGCTTGATCCCCGCCGTCCTGTCCTCCGTGAATTCGGGCCCGGTGTGGCGCTGCGAGCGTAACGGACGGTCGTCCGGGCGATGGGGGCGACACGGCCGGGCATGACTTCTCGTCACCTCCCCGTGCGCGTTCGATGTCAGTGGTCCCGGCCCGGGGCGCTCTCAGTCCTCGTCGGACAGGGAGATCTCCGCCCAGATCGTCTTCCCGCGTGGCTCGGGCCGCGTCCCCCAACGCCGGCTGACCTGCCAGGTGAGATAGAGGCCCCGGCCGCCCTCGTCGACCTCTTCGGCGTGCCGGAGGTGCGGTGCCGTGCTGCTGTCGTCGGTCACCTCGCAGACGAGGACGGGGCCTTCGAGGATGAGACGCACTTCGATGGGGCCGTCCGAGTACCTGACCGCGTTGGTGACGAGTTCGCTGACCACCAGGGTGGTGGTGAAGGAGTGCCGCTCCAGTCCCCAGGACGCCAGTTGCCGCTCGACGCGGGCTCGCGCCTCGGAAACGGCCGCGGGGTGGTTGGTCACCGTCCACGATCCGACCTGGTCCGGTCCGAGGGCGCGGGTCCGGGCCAGCAGCAGGACGGCGTCGTTCTCCACATGCTCGGGCGTCAGCTTGTAGAGCACCTCGTCGCAGATCTCCTGCAGCGGCCGGTCGGCCGGCAGCAACGCGTCGCTGATGCGGGCCAACTGCTCCTCCGGGTCCTCCGAGACGGCACGCAGCATGGCGGTGTTGGACAGCAGGAGGGTGCTGCCCTCGGCCAGCTCGAACTCGGCCGTGCCGTATTTCGCCAGACCACGGCCGAGCGGCGGCCCGGTGGGCACCACGGCGTACTCGGTGGTCCCGTCGGGCAGCGCCAGCACCGGAGGCGGATGTCCGGCGCTCGCCACGGAGCAGCGGCGGGTGATGGGGCTGTAGACGACGTAGAGACAGGTGGTGTTCTGGGGCTCGTCGTCGTCGATGTCCCGCAGCTGAGGCCGCTCCCCGCGGAGGCGGGTCACCAGGGCGTGCAGCCGTTCCAGGACCTCGTCGGGTCCCAGGTCGAGAACGGCCAGCGCGCTGATCGCCGCCCTCACCTCTCCCATGGTGGCGGCGGCCCGGAGGCCCCGGCCCGCCGTGTCACCCGCCACCAGGGCCACCCGCGCCCCGGACAGGGGGATCACGTCGAACCAGTCCCCGCCGGCCCCGAGCGGGCAATAGCTGTAGGCGGTCTCCACCGCAGCGTGACCGGCGACCCGGGCCGGTCGCAGACTGAGCTGGAGGATGCGGGCGGCCGATCGCTCCCTGGTGTACAGCCGTGCGTTGTCCAGGCACAGGGCCACGCGATCGGCGAGTTCGGCCGCCAGCGCCAGCTCGCCGTCGTCGAAGGGATGCGCGGTGCGAGCCCGGTAGCAGTGCGCCACCCCGACCACGGAGCCGCGGGCGGCCAGCGGCAGCACCAGCAGAGAATGCGCGCCCGCTTCGACCATGCGGCGCCCTCGCACCGGCTCCCGGGCCAGCCAGTCGGCGTCCGAGCTCAGGTACGGGACGGCGCGGGGGCGCAGGTCGGACAGACTCTGGGCGAAGGGAGTCGCCGCGGACAGACCGATCGCCTCGCCGATGGAGGGAAGGCTCCGCTCGGCCTCCGGGAGCACGGAGCGACGGCCCGTGCACCGCAGAGCCCCGTACTCCATGACGGTCCCGGGTGCGGAGACCTCGCCCCGCAGGACGGAGTCCAGAACCTCGACCACCACCGCGTCGCCCAACGCGGGCACCATCTCGTCGGCGAACTCCTGCGCGGTACGGAAGATGTCCAGCGTCGTACCGATGCGCCCGCTCGCCCGCTCAAGCAGCGTCAGGCGCGCTCGCGCCCGCTGCCGCTCGGTGATGTCCACGACCGCCGTCGCCAGCCCCAGAACGCCACCCGCGGTGTCCTCCAGCCGGAAGCAGGACACCGACAGCACAATCTCGGGCGCGTCGGGACTCAGATGGCCCCGCACCTCCACGTCCAGAGCGGGCACACCGGTGTCCAGCACCTCGAGCAGCGTTGCCTCGTAGGCGCCCGTGTAGAAATCACCGGCCCATTCCCTCGGGTGACGGCCCAGGGCCTCCTCCAGGGCGAACACCCGGACGAAGCGGGCCGCCGTGTTGAAGCGCACCAGTCGCAGCTGCGTGTCCAGGACATGAAGGCCTATGGGGGACTCGGAGAAGAGAGCCCCGAGAACGGCTTCGTCCAGCTCCGACCCCGGTCGACCATGTCCGCCCAGCGATCCATCCATGACACTTCCGTAGACCGTTACCGCCTATGCATTCCGATTTGTCAGAGTTCCACCATATTCGTTCGGGCCCGCCGCGCGACCGGAGTACCGGCGTGCGTCGGTTTCCCCCGCTGGAACGAACGGATCCACCGCCGCACAAGGGGTTCTCCGTCCGCCGACCCCGCCCCGCTCGGACCCGTCCGATCGGGCGCCGGAGTTCAGGTCCCGTCCGGCCGGCGATCGCCGCTCCGCTCCCCGGAGTAGCGGAACACGAACGTGGGGAAGCCCTCCCCGGTCGCCCGTTCCCAGGCGCGCACGACCGCGTCCCGGTGCTCCGCGCGGGCGTGTGCGAAGGCGCTGACACAGCGGGCGTGGACGTACGTCTGCCCGGTGCGGCGGCTGAGCGCCAGCAGGGAGCGCAGTGCGGTGACCGCGTCGGCGGAGCGGCCGTCGGCCAGGTGGGCGCGGGCCACCGCGTCGAGTGCGCGGGCGAGGCCGGAACGCGTGGCGGCCAGGGCGGAGGCGAGTCGGTCGGCTTCGGGACCTGCCGACTCGCCGACCAGGATGGACTCCGACTCCGTATAGCAGGCGACGGCCTCCCCGTGGTGGCCGCCGCGGGACAGGGCGCGGCCGAGCACCCTGAGACGGCGGGCCGTCGGGGCGTGGTGGGCCGTCCAGTCGGACTCGGCCGGCCGGCGCGTGAGGGCGACCGCCTCCCGGGCGGCCCCGATCGCACCGTCGTGGTCCCCGTCGCCCTGTCGGCACAGGCTCAAGTCCGTCAGCGCACGGGCGAGTTGCGGTTCGTGCACGGCGGGATCGAGGTCCGCGGCACGCCGGTACGCGGCCACGCCGCGTTCGGTCGCCCGCACCTCCGCACGACCGTCACCCGCCGCCCTGTGACCGTCGGCCAGCCGCTCGAGGCAGGCGGCGAGGAGGGGGTCGTAGACGTCCGGTCGCTCTGCGGCGAGAGCGGTGTACAGGTCGACCGCTTCCTGGCGTGCCGTCAACTCCTCCGCCCGTGAGCCCAGTTCACCGAGCTGGTCGGCGAGGCAGTCGAGCGTGACGCTCAGCCACGGCTCCCCCGCCGCCCGGTTCCGGACCGTCAGGGCCCGGGCCTCGGCGACCGCTTCCTCGGCCCTCGTCCGCGCCCCGGTCCGGTCGCCGGTGGCCTCCAGACAGCGGGCGAGGTCCTCAAGGAGCCTGACGCGCACGGGCTGTACGGCATCGGGCACGGCCCAGGCGAGGATCGGATCGGCGGCATCCCGCGCCTCCCGGCCGACGGACAGCGCCTCCTCGTAGCGGCCCAACGCCCGCAATCCCGTGGTCAGTTCACTCAGGACGCGCGGCCGCACCAGCATCATGCGTGCCGACTCCCGCAGCGACATCGCCCGCAGCAGTCCCGCGCACTCCTCGTAGACGGCCACGGACTCCTCCCTGCGGTCCAGGGCGCCCAGCACCAGCGCGTGGGTGCGCAACGCGCCCGGCAGACCACCCGTTGCCCGCTCCCGGCGTGCGGGGAGCGGGCGCCGGTACGCCGCCACACATTGCGCCGCCGAGTCCAGCGCTTCGTCCAGCCGCCCCAGACCGAACTGGGCCTGCGCCCGAAGGTGCGACAGGAACGCCCGCTGTGCCGGCGACCACCGCGCGCCCGGTACGGCCAGGGACGCGTCCATCGCCGTGAGCGCCTGTTCACAGCGGCCGACGAGCAGCAGCGCGAAGGCGTGCTGGGTCAGACCGCGGGCCAGGAGGTCCCGGTGTTCCGGACGCGGGTCCTCCCTCTCGACCAGTGCCCGGTACACGGCCACCGCCTCCTCGGCCCAGGCCAGCCGACGGTGGGGCGGCGGCGGTCGCAGCAGCACCCAGTCGAGGGCGAGGCAGCGCATCAACGCGGCGCCGTGCAGCCGCCGGCCAGGGCTCGCGCTCAGCCGGGCCGCCGCCCGCGACACCGGCAGCAGTGTGCGTACCAGTCCCATCCGCGTCTCCCCTCCGGGATCGTCAACCAGAGGACGAACAAGGGCCCTTCCTGGTTGCCCGGACATCCCGGACACGGGAAGGAGGCGGGGTTCGGCGTCACCCGGTCGGCCGACACCTACGTGCGGGGTGTCGGCGTCACCGTCAGGGAGCATGGGCACGGCGCGCCACGCCGGTCGCCCTGCTCCCGTACCGTGCCGAAGGATGCCACCGTGACCGACGACGAGATCCTTCTCGGACTGACGCTGACCGTGGTGCTGGCCACCGGGTCACAGATCCTGGCGAACAAGATGCGCGTCCCCGCCCTGATCGTGCTGCTTCCTGTCGGGTTCGTCGCCGGCGCGCTCACGGATGTCATTCACCCGGACAGACTGCTCGGGCCGTACTTCGACGCCCTGGTGTCCTTGTCCGTCTCCGTGATCCTGTACGACGCCGGTCTGGGGCTCAATCTGCGCAACCTGACCGGCCGCACGCGCTGGATCGTGGGGCGGCTTCTGCTGATCGGCGTGCTGGTCACTTTCCTGGTCGTCGCGGCGGTGTCGCCGGCGCTGTTCCACATCCCTCTCAGACTGGCCGCGATGCTGGGAGTGATCCTCGTGGTGTCGGGTCCGACCGTCGTGGGGCCCCTCCTCGAATATGTTCGCCCGACGGACAGGCTGCGCCGCATCCTGATCTGGGAGGGGACGCTGACCGACCCGATCGGCGGCATTCTCGGGGCGCTGGTCTTTCACGCGATCTCCCAGTCGAACCGTATCGACATCGGCCGCGGCTACCAGTTGGGCCAGTTCAGCATCAGCATGGCCGTCGGCATCGTCGGTGGGACGGTGGGAGCCGGGGTGCTGTGGCTGACGCTTCGTACCCTGCGGCTCGGCGAAACCCTCGGCACGCTCGCTCAGCTGGCCACGGTGATCGCCGTCTCGGCCGGATGTGACATCGTCCGTGACGACACAGGACTGATCGCCGCCATCGTCACGGGACTGGCCGCCACGAACATCCGCGGTCTCGACATGCCCGCCAGGCGCCCCTTCTTCGAGACGCTGGTGCAGCTGATCATCGGTCTGCTGTTCATCTCCATCTCCTCCACGGTCACCCCGTCGTCCCTGGTACCCGTGCTGCTGCCGGCCCTCGGTCTCATCGCCGTCCTCGTCCTGGTGGTGCGCCCCTTCGTGGCCTACGCCTCGACCTCCGGCTCGGATCTGACGGGCGGGGAGCGGGCATTCATCGGCTGGATGGCCCCGCGCGGCATCGTCGCCGCCGCCACCGCGTCGGCCTTCTCGGCCAGCCTCGTCGACCAGGGAGTGCATGGAGCCGACAAGATCCTTCCGGTCACCTTCCTCGTCATCGTGGGAACGGTCCTGCTGTACGCGCTGACCGCGGCACCGGTGGCCCGACGACTCGCGGTCGTCAGGGCCGAGGGCACCCGGCTCCTTCTGGTGGGGGGCGAGCCATGGGTGGTGGCGATGGGGAAGGCGCTGCGGGCCGCCGGACTCGACGTGCTCATGTGGGCGGGCCTGGCCGAGGAGCGCGAGCGCATCAAGGACGCCGGGATCGGGCTCGCCCAGGGCGACCTGCTGGCCACGGCGACCAACCCGGGGGCTCGGCTGGAGGGTGTCACGGCGGTTCTCCTGGCGACCGACGACGACGACTTCAACGCGCTGGCCTCGGTCGTCGTGCAGGACACGGTGGAGGGGCCCGTCTACCGGGTCGGACCGCCGCACGAGAGCCACGGCGTCATCGCTCCCTACACGGGCGGCGACATCCTGTTCGGCAGGGCCCTGGTCCGACACGTACTGGCGAGCCGCTACGAAGGCGGAGCCCGCTTCCTCGTCCAGCCCGCGTCCTCTCCGCTCCCTCCCGCGTACGACACACTGTTCGTGGTCCGCGCCAACCACCGCTTGGAGCCGGTCACCGAGAAGCAGCGGGTCACCCCGGTGGAGGGTGACACCGTCGTGCTCCTCGGGTCCGGGCCGTCCGAGGGGTTCGAGAAGGCGCCGTGACGCGTCAGTCCGGGCCGGAAGCGCCCGCAGGCGCCCGGCTGAGCGTCGCGTCCAGGGTGATGGCCGCGTCGATCAGCGCGAGGTGGGTGAAGGCCTGGGGGAAGTTGCCCAGCTGGCGCCCTGTCAGGTCGATCTCCTCGGAGTAGAGCCCCAGGTGGTTGGCGTACGTGAGCATCTTCTCCAGCGCCAGTCTCGCCTGGTCGGTCCGTCCGGCACGGGCGAGGGCGTCGACGTACATGAACGAGCACAGTGAGAACGTTCCCTCGGAGCCCCGCAGCCCGTCGGGCGAGGCCTCCGGGTTGTACCGGTAGACCAGGCTGTCGGTGACCAGCTCGCGGCCCATCGCGTCCAGGGTGGACGTCCACATGGGGTCGTCGGGGGTGATGAACCCGACCGTCGGCATCCTCAGCAGCGCCGAGTCGAGCACGTCGCTGCCGTAGTGCTGCACGAACGCCTGGCGCCCGGAGTCCCAGCCCTGTGTCAGAACCTGTTCGTAGATCGTGTCGCGCGCGTCCGTCCACCGCCCCTTGGCCGCAGGCCTTCCGCTCGCGCTCGCGAGCCGCAGGGCTCGGTCGAAGGCCACCCAGGACATCACCCGGCCGTAGGTGAAGTTCTTCCGGCCGCCGCGGGTCTCCCACACTCCCTCGCCGGGCTGGTCCCAGTGATCGACGAGCCAGTCGAGCAGCGTGTGCAGGGAGGTCCAGCCCCGGTTGTCGAGCCGGATACCACGCTGGTGCGCGAAGTAGATGCTGTCGAGAGCCTCGCCGTAGATGTCCAGTTGGAGCTGGCTCGCGGCTCCGTTGCCGATCCGCACGGGAGCGGAGCCCTGATATCCCTCCCAGTGGTCCAGGATCTCCTCGACGAGGTCGGAGGAACCGTCCACCCGGTACATGATGTTCAGCGGCCCCGTGCCGTTCTCGCCACCGGCCTCCTCCCGCACCCGGTCCCGAAGCCAGCTGATGAACGCCGTCGCCTCCTCCTTGAAGCCCAGGCCCAGCAGCGCGTAGACGGAGAACGAGGCGTCGCGGATCCAGGTGAAGCGGTAGTCCCAGTTGCGTTCGCCGCCCAGTTGTTCGGGAAGACCGGCGGTGGGGGCCGCGACGAGCGCTCCCGTGGGTGCGTACGTCATCAGCTTGAGGGTCACGGCCGAACGCTCCACGGCCTCACGCCATCGGCCCGAATAGGTCGACTGCCCCAGCCACGAACGCCAGAAGCGGATCGTCTCGTCGAACAGCAGCCGGAACTCGTCGAGGCGGACTTCGCGCGGGGGTCCGTCGGGAGCCGACTCCAGGATCAGACCGCGTTGCTGGCCGGCCATCAGCGGCAGGGTGAAGTGGAGGTCCTTCTCCCCCGACAGCAGGTTGAGCAGCCGCTCGTCCTCGGGTTCGCGCACGGCGTGGACGGTGAGTTCCGTCCCCTCCGAGGTGAACACCGCTCCGTGTTCGGTGATGTGCAGCCGGTGGGGTGCGCGACCGTAGTCGAATCGAGGGGCGATGTGTCCCTCGAACCGCATGGTGCCCCGCACACAGCGCAGCATGCGGACCAGGCGGTGCCGGCCGGTGGCCGTCGTCCCGGTCACGGGCATGAAGTCCATCACCTCGCCCGTGCCGGACTCCGTCATGAACCGGGTCACCAGGATGGCCGTGTCGGGGAAGTACAACTGTCTGGTCGTGTACGTCTCTTCCGCGGGAGCGAGAGAGAAGGACCCACCCTTTTCCCGGTCCAGCAGAGCGCCGAAAACGCTGGGCGAGTCGAAGCGCGGACAGCAGAACCAGTCGATGGTTCCGTCGGTCGCGACCAGGGCCGCGGTCTGCAGATCACCGATCAGACCATGATTCTCGATCAGCGGGTAGTCGTCCATCTCGAGACCCTCTCGCCCGAGGCCGAATCATGATTCGGCGGGCCTCACGACAGTGATGGGGACTGGGGCGGGCCGAACGCCTGAGACATCGATCCCGCCAGGGCCGGGGCCGATGCCATCACTGTCACGGTACGCGGCCGGCACCACTTGGTCCTGCTGGACGAGGGAGCGGCATGACCTGCCCGTCTCCTTCTGCGAGCGCCCATCGGCGGCCGTACCATGAAGCGGATGTCATCCAGGGACGGAGGGCGCCCCTGAGTCGCACCGCCGAGCGCCGGTTGCCACGAGGAGAAGGGGACGGGCGTGCGGAGAACGATCACCTGGGCCTTCATCTTCCGGCTGCGGCAGTACATGAAGGCAAGCCTCTGGATCATGCCGGTGTTCGGGCTCGCCTTCGGCGTGATTCTCGCCGAGTGCGCCATCGCCGTCGACGCGACCGGGTGGCCGCCGAGCGGCTGGCAGTATTCCGCGAGTACGGCGACCGGGGTGCTCAGCTCCATTGTCGGATCCATGGTGGCGCTTCTCGGATTCGTGGTGACGATCGGCGTTCTCGTCATTCAACAGGCGACCGGAACTCTTTCCCCGCGCTATATGCGCCTCTGGTACCGGGACCGTCTGCAGAAGACCGTGCTGTCCACCTTCATCGGGACGTTCGCCTTCGCGTTCTCCCTGCTGCGGAGCATCGAGTCGGACTCGGTTCCCGACCTCGGGGTCACCATGGCCGGGGTGGCCGTCGCGGTCAGCCTGCTGCTCCTGCTGGTCTACCTCAACCGGTTCACGCACAACCTCCGGCCGGTCGCCATCGCCGACATCGTCGGACGGCAGGGCCTCCGCGTCTTCAGTCAGGGTTCGGCGGCGGTCCGCGGCTCCGCACCGGCCCGGGGCACGGACGATCCCGTGCCGCACGGCGCACGGCTGACACCGGTGCACACCACGAGCGGCGGAGTCCTCCAGGCGGTGAACGTGTCCGGGCTGGTGAACACCGCGGCGCGCCACGACTGCGTGTTCGTCCTGCCCCACCTGATCGGGGACTACGTACCCCCCGGCGCCGTCCTGGTCGAGGTGCACGGCGGTATGACGGCCGTCGACGCGGAACGGGTCGGCGGCCTCGTCGCCCTCGGGCCCGAGCGAACCATCGAGCAGGACCCCGCCTTCGCCCTGCGCGTCCTCGTCGACATCGCGATCCGAGCCCTCTCCCCCGCGGTGAACGACCCCACCACCGCGGTCCAGGTCCTCAATCACATCGAGTCGTTCCTCTGCACCGTCGGGCACGCACCACTGGCCGGCCGCTATGTGCTGGCCGATGACCACGGCCGGCCCCGGCTGATCCTCACGGGGCGCTCGTGGGAGGACTTCCTCCAGCTCTCGGTCTCCGAGATCAGGGACTACGGGGCGACCTCCACGCAGGTCTGCCGACGGCTTCGCGCGCTCCTCGAGGGTCTTCTCGGCATGGTGCCGCCGACGCATCTGCCGGCGGTGCGGGCCGAGTTGGCGCTGCTGGCGGAGTCCGTCGAACAGTCCTTCGGCGACCCGGTCCGCCGGGCCATCGCGCAGACCGCCGACCGTCAGGGCATCGGCGGACGGTACCGGTCGGTGTGACGACGCGGACAAGCGGGCCCGACCGCCCCATGGCATGACGGTGAAGACCGGCGTATCGCCGGGTCGGCCGGCCCGCACGTCGATCACCCACGCGAGCGCGGGCCCGCCGGGAACGCGTACGGAGGCTGACGCTCCATCGGTCGCCGGGGAGTGGGCGACCGATGGCTCGGGGCGACAGCCTCCGCGTCCGGGCTACTTCAGGCCGTAGGCGCGGATCGCCTCCTGGGTGATGCGGTCGCCGGGCGGGCGGGTCACGTCGGCGGTCTGATTGCCGCCGCCGAGGTCGGTGAGGCGTACGACATCACCGCTGAGGAGAGTGACGGTGTGTTGTCCGGTGTCGGCGGGCGCGGGGTGGGCGTCGTCGGCGGAGGATGGCGCGTCGGCCACCGCGAGGCCGGGCGGCCAGGCCAGTGACGTCAGGACTGCGAGGGTACCGACCGCCGCCGCGAGCGGCCTGCGGCGACTCCGGCGGAGAGGTGTGCGGGAGGTCATGGAGCGCCTTCTTTCGGCCCCGGACCTGCGGAGGAAACAGCGGACGGTGACAAAGCGTCAGTCCCACATGCGCCAGAACCGTCAACACCGCACAAACGGTCGAGAGTTGTGACGGAAGCCAGGGCGCGGGCGAGGGTGACGAGCCGATCCGGCGCGAGCTCCGCCGCGTCGCGCGCCTTCAGGACGGAGCGCGGGCGCAGGCGTCGGCGGTGCCCGGCACGCGCCGCTGCCCTCACCGGCCGTCCCGCCGGTCACGAACCCGCGGGAGAACCGTTCGACGCCGTCGCCGCGGGAGTCGTGCTCACCGTGCCGGTCGCGCCGGGCTCCGGTGTCTCCGCGGAGCTGCTGTCGGGCGAGAACCACGCCACGCCCACGAGCACCGCCAGCAGGAAGACCACCACTCCGGCGGCCGCGCCCACCGCTCGCGACCGGTTGCCGAGGAACTCGCCGACTCCCGGACGCCTGCGTCGGCGTGACCGGTGGCCTCCGGAGGTGTCCCGCGACACCGACGGCAGGGCGTACGTGGTCGCGGGGCCGGCGGCTCTGAGGTCCGGTCTGTGGCGTCCGGGCTCCGGCACCGTGGGCGGCAGCGGCTCGGGACGCCCCTGCCAGGCCCCCGTGCTGTACCAGGCGGCCGCCTGGACGGCGGTGGGCCGGTCGTCGGGCTGCTTGGCGAGAAGGCTGAGCAGGTAGTTCTCGAACGCGGGCGGCAGGTCGGCGCCGAGTTCCCTGGGCGGGGTGGGCGCGGTGTCGAGGTGGTGATGCAGGACCGCGACCGGGCTGTTGGCCTGGAACGGCGGTCGACCGGTGAGGAGTTGGTACAGGACGCAGCCGAGGGAGTACATGTCGGACGGCGGCCCGGCGGTCTTGCCCAGGGCCCGCTCGGGTGCCAGGTACAGGCTGGTGCCGACGATCTGCCCGGTCGCGGTGAGACCGCCCGCCGGGTCGTCCAGGAAGCGGGCGATTCCGAAGTCGCCGATCTTGACGCTCCCTTCGGCGTCCAGCATCAGGTTGCCGGGCTTGATGTCCCGGTGCACGATGCCTTGCTGATGGGCGGCGGCCAGACCCGCGGCCGCCTGGGCCGCGATCCGCGCGACCTGCTCGGCGGGTAGCGTCCCGGCAGTGGCGAGGACATGGGCGAGGCTGTCGCCCTCGACCAGCTCCATCACGAGGAAGAGCCGGTTCTCGTACGACCCGAAGTCCAGGACGCCCACCACATGAGGATGGTTCAACAGGCCCGCGGTCTGCGCCTCCAGACGGAACCGGGCCGCAGCGGTCGGGTCGGCGTCCTGGGAGAGGAGCAGCTTCACGGCCACGGACCGGCCGATCATCTCGTCGTGCGCCCGCCACACCTCCCCCATCGCGCCCCGCCCGAGAGTGGTGTGCAGCCGATACCGCCCCGCTATCAGCACTTGTGCTTCGTCCTCACGCTGTTGGGATTCATCGATCGCCACGGGTCAATGCCCTACCGAGCAGAAGTGATCATCGGGGCGCCGCAGCAGGTTGAGCCTACTGCCAACACGGCGGTGATCAGACGCTGTTCACCCTCGGCCTCAAGATCGCGGAGAAGCGGTCGGAGTGACACCGGACGCTGACCGAATGTGACACCGGAGGCCGGTCGAGAGACCTTCGGCGAGGACGTACGGAAACGGACGCGGCGGCGGATTCCGGCCTCTCACCCGGGCTTGCGCCGAGCGAGGACTCCCGAACGATTCCGAACCGGCCTCCGAGCTCCCGGACGAACACCGAGAGAGCGTACGCGCATTGGTATGGACCTGTTTACCGTCACCCACTACCCTCGTTCACGCAACTCTGAGAGCGCTCTCTCCTGCCCTTCGCCCCACTCACCGACCATCGGATCGACGAAAGGCAACTCCCTTGAGAAGCACTGCAGTTCTGCGCGCCGCCGTATCGGCGGCACTACTCGTCACCGCCGCGGCCGTCGGACTCACCCAGGCCGAGGCCGACGACGCCCCCCTCACCGCGACCCCGACGCACCGGGCACCCGCCTCGTCGGCGCTGATCACGGCCATGCGGAAGGACCTCGGACTCACCAAGGAGCAGGCGACCGCCAGGCTCGCCGACGAGACAGCGGCACGCGGCGTCGAGCGTGCCGCCCGGCGCGTGGCCGGCACCTCGTACGGCGGCTCCTGGTTCGACGCGAAGAGCGGCCGGCTCGTCGTCGCCCTCACCACGGCGGCCTCGCGCGCGGCCGTGGAGGCGACCGGCGCCCGGGTCACGCTCGTCAAGCACAGCGAGAAGCAGCTCGACGCCGCCATGGCGCGCATCGACGCGCTCGACGCACCGGCCGGGGTGGGCAGTTGGCACGTCGACCCCAAGTCCAGCACGGTCGTCATCAGCGTGGTCTCCGCACACCAGGATGACAACGATGTCCAGGACTTCGTCGCCCGGGCCGGCGCCTCCGGCCCCGTCACCGTGCGGCAGACCGACAAGGCACCGAGCACCTTCGCCGCGGGCACGGTGGGCGGCGATCCCTACTACACCGGCAACGTCCGCTGCTCCATAGGCTTCTCCGTGTACGGCGGCTTCGTCACGGCGGGCCACTGCGGCCGCCCGAGCGCGGGCGTCAGCGGCTGGGACGGCAGCTACATCGGCAACTTCCAGGGCTCCTCGTTCCCGGACAACGACTACGCCTGGGTCAACGTGGGCAGCGGCTGGTGGACGGTTCCCGTCGTCCTGGGCTGGGGCACCGTCTCGGACCAGCTCGTCCGCGGCTCGCGCGAGGCCCCCGTCGGAGCGTCGATCTGCCGCTCCGGCTCGACCTCGCACTGGCACTGCGGCAACGTCCTCGCGAAGAACGAGACCGTCAACTACAGCCAGGGCGCGGTGCACCAGATGACCAAGACGAGCGTCTGCGCCGAACCCGGTGACTCGGGCGGCTCGTTCATCAGCGGCGACCAGGCACAGGGCGTCACGTCCGGAGGCTGGGGCAACTGCAGCAGCGGGGGCGAGACCTGGTACCAGCCCGTGAACGAGATCCTCAGCCGCTACGGGCTCACGCTCCACACCGCGTGACCCGACCGCACCGAGCACCGGCCCCTTGAGTCGGGCCGGTACAGCGGCCGGCCGGCCGCTCCCCGAGCAAGGCGAAGGCCCGCCACCGGAGGTGACGGGCCTTCGTACGGAACTCGGTAGGGACATCCGCACGGAACTCCGGGCCGTCCTCAGGCGTCCGGCCGACCGCTCGCCGTGAGCCTGTCGCACACCTTTCGCGGTGCCCCACCGAACCCGGTCGCCTTCCCGCCGCTCCGTTCCCGCACCTGTGCCGGCGCGCGCCCGCGTCGCCACGACGGCGGCAGCCGTGCACGATGGGGGCGTACCCCTCGCAGATTCGGAAAGGCTCCCCCGTGATCAGCATCCCGGCCCACACCGCCCATGACGGTACGAAGATCCCGGCTGTCGGCCTGGGCACCTGGCCGATGGACGACGCGCAGGCCGAGGAAGCCGTGAGCCGGGCGCTCGGCCTCGGCTACCGGCTCGTCGACACGGCGGTCAACTACCGCAACGAGACCGGTACCGGACGAGGTGTCGCCCGCGCCGACGTGCCTCGCGAGGAGATCGTCGTCACCACCAAACTGCCGGGCCGGCATCACGGTTACGACGAGACCCTCGCCTCGTTCGAGGAGTCCCGCCGCCGCCTCGGGCTCTCCTGCATCGACCTCTACCTCATTCACTGGCCGCTGCCGCGCGTGGACAAGTACGTGGACTCGTGGAGGGCGATGATCAAGCTCCGCGACGACGGTCTGGTGCGTTCGATCGGCGTCTCGAACTTCACCGCCGACCACGTCGCCCGGCTGGAGCGGGAGACCGGAGTACTGCCCTCGGTGAACCAGGTCGAGCTGCATCCCTACTTCCCCAGGACGAGTTGCGCGCCTTCCACACCGACAAGGGCATCGTCACGGAGAGCTGGAGCCCCCTGGGCCGCGGCAGCAGTCTCCTGGACGAGCCGGCGCTCGGGAAGATCGCCGAGGCACACGGTGTGACACCCGGCCAGGTCGTACTGCGCTGGCACACACAACTCGGAGCGGTCCCCATCCCCAAGTCCTCCGACGCCGGCCGGCAGCGCGAGAACCTCGACCTCTTCGGATTCGAGTTGACCCCCGCCGAGATGGCGGCCGTCTCCGACCGGCCGCGGCGGCGCCTCGGCGGCGACCCGACGACGCACGAGGAGTTCTGAGGGCTCGGCGACGGCACGCGACGCGCGATCGGCGATGTGCCTGTCCGCGCGCCGACCGGCCGGAGGCCCGGGTCCCGGGGGTGCGGTCCGGGCGGCGCGCGGGGAGGTGCGGGGCCGA
>NZ_JBHWVI010000070.1:28380-35881 GCF_042737005.1 Streptomyces sp. NPDC060027 | reverse complement strand
GCATGGAGGAGCGTATGAGCCCCCGCAAACAGAACATGGAATCGTCCATCTACCTGGGTGGCGACGGCTGGTGGCACGGTCGCGTGACCATGGGCATCAAGGACGACGGAAGCCCGGACCGCCGCCACCGTCGCGGCAAGACCGAGGCCGAAGTGCGGCGCAAGGTCAAGGAATTGGAGAAGCTCCGCGACAAGGGCCGCGCCCCGAAAGCCGGCCGGGCACCCACCGTGGCCGCATGGATGGAGAACTACCTCACCAACATCGCCAGCCTCAAGCTCCGTCCGCGTTCCCTCGACGACTACTGGTCGAAGACCCGCAACGACATCATCCCGGGCGTCGGCAAACACCGGCTGGACAAGCTCGCACCCGAGCACCTGGAGCGGATGTACCGCGCGATGCTCGACGACGGGCACGCTCCCTCGCACGTGCTGAAAGTCCACCGCATCCTGTCGCGGGCCCTGAAGATTGCTCACCGCCGCCGGATCATCGCGGAGAACGTCGCGACACTCGTGGACCCGCCCACGGTCGACGAGACCGAGGCCAACCCGTTCACGATCGAAGAGGCGAAAGCCTTCCTGCGAGCAGCAGCGAAGCGCCCCACCTCGATGCGCTGGATCGTCGGCGTCGGAATGGGATTCCGGCAGGGGGAGGTCCTCGGCCTCCGGTGGCCGTACGTCGACCTCGAAGGCGAGATGTTCCACCCACAGTGGCAGTTGCAGCGCCTCACCTGGCGCCACGGCTGCAAGGCCCCGCACACGTGCGGGGAACGCCTCCACCGATTCGAGCCGTGCCCGCCGGACTGCACCACGCACAAGGGCTACAAGCGCGGTTGTCCCGCCCCGTGTCCGAGGACGTGCACCCGGCACGCGAGTGCCTGTCCCGAGCGAAAGGACGGCGGTCTCGTCTTCACTCGCCCCAAGACGAAGAAGAGCCGCAATTCCGTGCCGATCCCTCCGCCGTTCATCCCCTACCTGATCGAGCACAAAGAGCGGCAGGAAGCGCTACGCGAGGCCGCGGGCGATGGGTGGGAGGAGCACGGCGCCGTATTCACGCGGCCCGACGGCCGGCCACTCGACCCCCGGGCCGACTGGGAGGAATTCAAGGAGCTGCTCGCCGAGGCCGGCATCGACGACCGCCGCCTCTACGACGGCAGCCGTCACACGGCCGGCACGATCCTGAACGAGCTGGGCGTGGACATGGTCACCATCATGGAGATCCTTCGGCACACGCAGATCAGTCAGACGCGGCGGTACGTGAAGGGGCGGTCCCATCTCTCGAAGGACGCCATGCGCCGCATGGGAGACACCTTCCTGCCCGCGCCGCAGGCCCCTACTGAGACCGCAACTGAGACCCCCGACAGCCGTGCGGCACGCGCCGCCCGCCGCCGTCGCGTCCGCTGAACGCAAAAGCCCAGCTCAGACAAAGTCTGAGCTGGGCTGAAGGTGAGCCCCCTGTCGGATTCGAACCGACGACCTACGCATTACAAGTGCGTTGCTCTGGCCATCTGAGCTAAGGAGGCTTGCCGCGCGCGCGTGGCGTACGTGCCCGTGCAGTGTACCCACGTCGCGGCGGGCCCCCGTCGAAAGTTTCCGCGAACTTCACCGGTCTCGGGGTACTGACAGAACGCATGAACCCCAGGTAGCGTCCTGAGTCGGTTCACTCATGTGGACTACACCACTATGGGCGTTTCTGTAGTGGATCACCACCTTTACAACGGATCGTCCGGCACGTTCCTGCCGGTGAAGGGGGCCCATCACCATGGCCACTGTCTCGTTCAACAAGGCGACCCGCATCTACCCGGGTGGCGACAAGCCCGCCGTCGACCAGCTCGAGCTCGACGTCGCGGACGGCGAGTTCCTCGTCCTCGTCGGTCCCTCGGGCTGCGGAAAGTCCACCTCCCTGCGCATGCTCGCGGGTCTCGAGGACGTCAACGGCGGCTCGATCCACATCGGCGACCGCGACGTCACGCACCTGCCGCCCAAGGACCGGGACATCGCCATGGTGTTCCAGAACTACGCGCTGTACCCGCACATGACGGTCGCCGACAACATGGGCTTCGCGCTCAAGATCGCCGGCGTCAACAAGGCCGAGATCCGCCAGAAGGTCGAGGACGCGGCGAAGATCCTCGACCTCACCGAGTACCTCGGCCGCAAGCCGAAGGCCCTCTCCGGCGGTCAGCGCCAGCGTGTCGCCATGGGCCGCGCCATCGTGCGTGAGCCCCAGGTCTTCCTCATGGACGAGCCGCTGTCGAACCTCGACGCCAAGCTCCGTGTCTCGACCCGTACGCAGATCGCCTCGCTCCAGCGCCGCCTCGGCATCACCACGGTGTACGTCACCCACGACCAGGTCGAGGCCATGACCATGGGCGACCGCGTGGCCGTGCTCAAGGACGGTCTGCTCCAGCAGGTCGACTCGCCGCGCAACATGTACGACCGCCCGGCCAACCTCTTCGTCGCCGGCTTCATCGGCTCCCCGGCCATGAACCTGGTCGAGGTCCCGATCACCGACGGCGGCGTGAAGTTCGGCAACAGCGTCGTCCCGGTCAACCGCGAGGCCCTCAAGGCCGCCTCCGACAAGGGCGACCGCACGGTCACCGTCGGCGTCCGCCCCGAGCACTTCGACGTCGTCGAGCACAACGGCGAGGCCGCCAAGTCGCTCACCAAGGACACCGAGGACGCCCCGGCCGGCCTGGCCGTCTCCGTGAACGTCGTCGAGGAGCTCGGCGCCGACGGTTACGTCTACGGCTCCGCCAAGGTCGACGACGACCTCAAGGACCTCGTCGTCCGCGTCAGCGGCCGCGCGGTCCCGGACAAGGGCGCCACGCTGCACGTCGTGCCGCGTCCGGGCGAGATCCACGTGTTCTCCACCTCGACGGGCGAGCGCCTGTCCGACTGACGTCCGCGTCGTCCGGGCCGAACGCACACCCCGTAGGGGTGGAATTCACCCAAGTTGACGAAGAGGGCCCCGCAGCCTGCTGCGGGGCTCTTTTCGTTGTCGACAAATACCCCGGCAGACCGGGCATTTCGATATCTGTGCGTCAACGCACTACCCAGAAATCACCGCTTCCCCATCCCCCGAACCGGTGACTAAATGTCGCCAAATCATCACCCCGCGCTACCCTCACTCGCGTGAAGCACTCCACCACTAACCAACGGACCCGGCGTGGCCGTGGCCCCGCCCGCCGGATCGGCCGCACCCTCGCCCTCGTTCTGCCTGTCGTCCTGGTGCTCTCCGGGACTCTCGCGGTCACCCGAGTCGACTGGTCGGGGAACCCCTCGAGCTCGGTGCTCACCGCGTCCTCCGAAGACGTCTCGACGCGAGCCGTCTCCCGTGCCCCGCAGGACGTCCTGCGCGACAAGCTTCTCCTGGAGCTCCAGGAGAAGAACCCGGGCGTCGCCCTCACCCACCTCCAGCAAGCGGTGAACGGCCGCCCGTCGCTGGCGAAGCACTGCGTGTCCATCGCCCGCGCCCTGGGCCGCGCCGCGGTCCGCGCGTACGGCCCGACCCGCGCGCAGTCCTTCGCCCGCCCCGTCTGCGACACATCGTTCGCCTCGGGGGTCGCGGCCACCCACTTCTGAGGCCACCGCCCCCTTCCCGCGGCACGCTCCCCTCGGAGGCCACAGCTCCCTCCGAGGGGCACACCTTTCCGCGGCCGTCCCCCACGACGGAGCGAATCACCCGATTCCGGGCCGCCCGGCAACAGCTGATTAAGGAACGGTTGCCGCGGGAAGCCGCGTGCGGGGCGCCACGTACAGTTCGGGCATGACCGATCCGAACGCCGCGTCGCGCCCCGTTCAAGCCGTTGTCCTGGCCGGCGGCCAAGGTTCCCGGCTGCGTCCCTACACCGACGACCGGCCGAAGCCGATGGTCGAGATCCCCGGCACCGGGACACCGATCATCGGCCACCAGCTGACCTGGCTCGCCGAGGAGGGCGTCACCGACGTCGTCGTCTCCTGCGGGCACCTCGCCGACGTCCTGCAGAAGTGGCTGGACTCGGCCGACCTCCCCGTCAACGTCACGACGGTCGTCGAGTCGGAGCCCCTCGGACGCGGCGGCGGCCTCAAGTACGCCGCGGCGCACCTCCCGCACCCCGACAGTCCCTGGTACGCGACGAACGGCGACATCTGGACCCGTTTCTCGCTGCGCGACATGGCGGACTTCCACGCCGAGCGCGACGCGGTCGCGACGCTCGCGCTCGCCCGCCCCCGCATCCCCTGGGGCGCCGTCCAGACGGACGGCTTCGGTCACATCACGGACTTCATCGAGGCCCCGCCCTCCACGTTCGAGATCAACGCGGGCGTCTACGTCTTCTCCCCCGAGTTCACCGAGATGCTCCCCGAGCGCGGTGACCACGAGCGCACGACCTTCCCCCGCCTGGCCCGCGAACGGCAGCTGGCGGGCTTCCCGATCCCGCAGGGCGCCTACTGGCGCGCCATCGACACCGCCAAGGACCTCACGGAGGCGGCGAAGGAACTCGCGGCCCTGGGCCGCTAGGGACGCCCTCCCGGCCGCACACCCTCCAGGCCCTACGGGACGGCCCACGCCCTCCCGGCCCCACGAGACGGCCCACGCACCGGCAGGGCCCCGCACGCCTTCGTGCGGGGCCCTGCCGTCGTCGTGCGGGGTTGCGTGGCCGGAGCCGTCAGCCCAGCAGGCCGCCCACCAGGCCCGGCTGGCCGCCGGTGGACGCGTTCCCGCCGGTGGAGGTGCCGCCCGTGGAACCGGCGCCGCCCGTGCCTCCGGTGCCGCCGGCCGACGTGCCGCCGCTGTTGGTGGGGCCCGCGCTGGTGCTCGGGGCCTGGTCGACCGGCGAGGACTGCTGGGGCGGGGCCTGGCCGCTGCCCTGGGTCTGGCTGGGCTGCCCGCCGCCGCCGACCTGGCCGGTCTCCTGGGTCGCGCCCGGTGTGGTGGCCGCCTGCGACGGGGTCGCGGGAGCGCTCCGGGTGGGCGTCCGGGAGGCCGAAGGGGTGGCCTTCTGGTGCCGCTTGCCGGGCGTCTCGGGGAGCGGGGAGCCGGGCAGTTCGTTGCGCGGGGCCTCTCCGGGGCCGGGGACGACGACCCGGTCGGAGTCGCGGACGGCGCCGCCGAGAACCGACCCGATGAGCAGGGTGAGTCCGACGACGATGGCCGTGGCCAGCGCGCCGCGGCGCAGCACCCGCGCCCGCAGGTCCCAGATGTCGGCGCGCGGTCCGAGCCGGCGCCAGGCCTCACTGGTCAGCCGCCCGTCGGCGGAGTAGACCGGGGCACCCGCGATGATCAGCGGGGACCAGGCGGCGAGATAGATGATGTCGGGCGCGTCGTACGCGGGCACCGTCTTCCAGCTGACCGTGACGATGAGCGCCGCCGACAGCATCGCGCCGACGACGGCGGCCACCCGCTGCCACAGCCCGAGAACGGTCAGGACGCCGACGATGACCTGGAAGAAGGCGATGACGAGCCCGGAGCCGACGGGGTGCTGGAGCGCGAACTGCCGCAGCGGCTCGGCGACTTCCCACGGGTGCAGCGTGTTCAGCCACTTCACCATGGAGCCGCGCTTGCCGCCGTCGAAGTAGACGGGGTCGCAGAGCTTGCCCATGCCGGCGTAGATGGAGATGAAGCCGAGGAAGACGCGCAGCGGGAGCAGCACGACACCGAGGTTCATCCGGCGGCCCGGGTGGTACGCGTGCCGGACCGGATCGGAACTCCGCCTGACGGGGGCGTCGCCCGCCGTCTCGTCGAGGTCGTCGTCCTCGAAGTCGGCGTCCGTGTAGGCCCGTTCGTCGTAAGTCGGTTCGCCGTAAGCCGGTTCGTCGTAGGCGCTGCCCACGCTGCGCATCTGCGGCAGCAGTCGCTGCTCTTCGTCGACGGGGTTGCGCTGGCTGCCGACGAGGGGCGTCTCGACCGTGTCGACGGTCAGATCGCCCGCGTAGCCAGGCTGTTCGCCGATGCGCGGGATGACCCGGGTCGAGCCGGCGTCGGCCGTCGGCCCGGCGGGGCCGTGGGTCACACCCGCGCTCCGTACGGCCTGGAGCAGGCGGTGGGCGCCGGTGTCGTCCGGCGCGGATTTCCCGCTCCAGACGACGGGGGCGCGGCGGCGGGCCCCGCCCGCTCTGCCCGGCGCACCCGCGACGGGAATCCGCGAGGGGTCGCCGGAGCTCAAGTGCCGTGCGATGCGCGGGGACTGGCCCCGCGACGCGCCCCCCAGCTGGACGCGGAAGCTCGCATGATTGACGATGACCTGCGCCGGATCGCTCGGCACCTTCACCATGCTCAGCGCGGGAGCGTCGTCGAATCCCGACGAGCGGTCCCCCGTGGGTGTGCGGGGTGTTCTGGTGTCCACACTCATCTAACCGAGTGACGTGTGGTTAGGACACTGCTTTGACCACGCCGAACTGTCCGGACCGCGTCAAGATCGTTCAGAACTTCCCGATTGCCCCACGAGGGTGACCGTCCGGACGTCTGTTCAGGCGCGTCGGCGTGCTGCCTCGTACAGCACAACTCCCGCCGCCACACCGGCGTTCAGCGATTCCGCGCCACCGGGCATCGGAATCCGCACGCGGAAGTCGCAGGTCTCGCCGACGAGTCGGGA
Source organism: Streptomyces sp. NPDC060027 (assembly GCF_042737005.1). Taxonomy (NCBI): domain Bacteria; kingdom Bacillati; phylum Actinomycetota; class Actinomycetes; order Kitasatosporales; family Streptomycetaceae; genus Streptomyces; species Streptomyces sp. NPDC060027. The sequence goes on along the minus strand of NZ_JBHWVI010000070.1, from coordinate 29,313 downwards.
CAGGCCCTTGCCCTCACTGCCGACGACGATGACGACGGGGCCGCCCAGCGCCTCCAGCTCACCGACCTCGACCTCGCCGTCCGCGGCGAGTCCGACCACCACGAGGCCGGCCTTCTTGTACGACTCGAGGGCGCGCGTCAGGTTGGCGGCGCGGGCGACGGGCGTACGGGCGGCGGCACCGGCCGACGTCTTCCAGGCACCGGCGGTCATGCCGGCCGCGCGCCGCTCGGGCACGACGACGCCGTGGCCGCCGAAAGCGGAGGCGGAACGGACGACGGCACCGAGGTTGCGCGGGTCGGTCACCCCGTCGAGGGCGACGATCAGCGGGTCCTGGCCCCCGTCGTACGCGGCGGCGGCGAGGTCCTCGGGGTGCGCGTACTCGTACGGCGGGACCTGGAGGACGAGGCCCTGGTGGTTGAGCCCGTTGGTCATGCGGTCGAGCTCGGGACGCGGGGCCTCCATCAGGTGGATGCCACCGCGCTCGGCGACGAGCTGGAGCGCCTCGCGGACCCGCTCGTCGTTGTCGATGAACTGCTGCACGTACAGCGTCATCGCGGGGACGCCCTCGCGCAGCGCCTCGACGACGGAGTTGCGCCCGACGACCATCTCGGACGTGCCCTTGCCGCCACGGCCCTTGGGGTGGGCGGGGCGGCGGACGATCTGCTTCGCCTTGGCGTTGGCGACGCGGTTCTTCTTGTGGCCCTTGCGCGCCTCGGCGGGCGGGGTCGGACCCTTGCCTTCCAGGCCCCGGCGTCGCTGGCCGCCACTGCCGACCTGCGCGCCCTTCTTGCCGGACATGCGGCGGTTGTTAGCAGCCATGACCTACCTGTCTGTGTGAGGCGTGCGTACGTACGTATATGAAGTGTGGCCCCCCGAGGTGCCGGCGGCCCAAAAGATCAAGGCCCACGGAGGGCGGCCGGGGCCCCCGGGGCG
>NZ_JBHWVI010000070.1:0-28370 GCF_042737005.1 Streptomyces sp. NPDC060027 | reverse complement strand
ACCGTTTTTGATGTGGGCCCCCCGGCGGCCGGGGCGGAACAATGTACCCCGCCGGCCTTGGGGCGCCCGGGGCCGCAGGAGCGGCCTCTCAGCGCGGTCCGAGCGTCCAGCGCGGCCCCTGCGGGCCGTCCTCGATCGCCAGGCCCGACTGGTTGAGCTGGTCGCGGATGGCGTCCGCGGTGGCCCAGTCCTTACGGGTGCGGGCGGCCTCGCGCTGGTCGAGGACCATCCGGACGAGGGTGTCGACGACGCCGTGCAGATCCTCGCCGCGTTCGCCCTCGCCGGCCCACTGCGGGTCGAGCGGGTCGAGTCCGAGGACGCCGAGCATGGCCCGCACCTCGGCGAGCCGCGCCACGGCGGCTTCCTTGTCGTCGGCGGCCAGCGCGGAGTTCCCCTGCCGGACCGTCGTGTGCACGATGGCCAGCGCCTGCGGGACACCCAGGTCGTCGTCCATCGCCTCGGCGAAGGCGGGCGGCACCTCGGTGGAGGGCTCGACGACGCCCCCCGCCTTCTCGACGACCCGCTGCACGAAGCCCTCGATGCGCGCGAACGCCGACTCGGCATCGCGCAGGGCGCCTTCGCTGTACTCGATCATCGAGCGGTAGTGCGGGGTGCCGAGGTAGTAGCGCAGCACGATGGGACGCCACTCCTTGACCATCTTGGAGACGAGGACCGAGTTCCCGAGGGACTTCGACATCTTCTCGCCGGCCTTGGTGACCCAGGCGTTGTGCACCCAGTACTTCGCGAACTCGTCCCCGAAGCCCTTGGCCTGGGCGATCTCGTTCTCGTGGTGCGGGAAGATCAGGTCGAGCCCGCCGCCGTGGATGTCGAAGGCGCTGCCCAGGTACTTGTGGGCCATGGCCGAGCACTCCAGGTGCCAGCCCGGACGGCCGCGGCCCCAGGGCGTCTCCCAGCTCGGCTCGCCCGGCTTCACGGCCTTCCACATGGCGAAGTCACGCGGGTCCCGCTTGCCGGTCTCACCCTCGCCCGACGGCTGGAGCAGGTTGTCGAGCTCCTGGTTGGAGAGCTGGAGATAGCCGTCGTACGACCGCACGTCGAAGTAGACGTTCCCGTCGGCCGCGTACGCGTGACCGCGCTCGATGAGCCCGCGCATCATCTCGATCATCTCGGGGATGTGGCCGGTGGCACGCGGTTCGTACGTGGGCGGCAGGCAGCCGAGCACGTCGTAACCGTCGTTGAAGGCGCGCTCGTTGTCGTAGCCGATGGACCACCAGGGGCGGCCCTGCTCGGCCGACTTCTCGATGATCTTGTCGTCGATGTCCGTGACGTTCCTGATGAACGTCACGTCGTAGCCGCGGTACTCGAACCAGCGGCGCATGATGTCGAAGTTGAGGCCCGAGCGGATGTGCCCGATGTGCGGTGCGGCCTGCACGGTCGCGCCACAGAGGTAGATCGAGACGCAACCCGGCACGAGCGGGGTGAAGTCACGGATCTGCCGGGCGCTGGTGTCGTACAGGCGAATGGTCACCACTCCAGGGTAGTGGGCCCTGGGTAGTGCCCCGCGACCCTTGCCCCGCAAGGCCACATATTCGTGACATACGGGGGACCGTCCGCCCGGTCCGGCCTTCGAGAACGAGCCTTTCGGGCGAACGGAACCCTCCCCGGTGTCAGCCCGTACGGACGACCAGTGCCGTGGCGACCGCCATCAACCCCTCGTCCCGGCCCGGGAAACCGAGCCCGTCCGTGGTGGCGCCCGACACCGACACCGGAGCCCCCACCGCGTCCGACAGGATCTTCTGGGCCTCGTCCCGCCGCTTGCCGATCTTCGGGCGGGGTCCGACGACCTGGACCGCGACGTTGCCGACGGTGAAGCCGGCCTCGCGGACGATCCGCGCCGCCTCCGTCAGCAGCACGACCCCCGACGCCCCGGACCACTCCGGGCGCCCGGTGCCGAAATGGGCCCCGAGGTCACCGAGTCCCGCCGCCGAGAACAGCGCGTTGCAGGCGGCGTGCGCGACGACGTCCGCGTCGGAGTGCCCGGCAAGTCCGGGCCCCTCCCCCTCCCACTGCAGACCGGCACACCACAGCTCCCGCCCTTCCTCGAAGGCGTGGATGTCGGTGCCGATCCCGACGAGCGGGATCACCGGGCCCTGAGCCGGGCCCTGAGCGGCCGTCTGCGCCGGCGCCTGAGCCGGAGTCTCAGAACCCATCGTTCAGCCTCCGCCGTGCGAGAACCGCCTCCGCCAGCACCAGATCCAGCGGCCGCGTCACCTTGAACGCCTCTTCGTGCCCGGGCACGACCACGACCGGCACACCGAGCTGCTCGACCATGCTCGCGTCGTCGGTCACGTTGTCGGTGACGGTCTCGTGGGCCCGCAGCAGCGTCTCGCGGTCGAAGCCCTGGGGCGTCTGCACGGCACGCAGCCGCGCGCGTCCGGGCGTGGCCACGACCGGCTCGGGCTCCCCGGCGACGGCCGCGGGCTCGACCTCCTTGACGGTGTCGGCGAGCGGCAGCGCCGGTACGACGGCGGGGGCGCCGTCCCGTACGGCCTCGATGACGGCGTCCACGGTGTCGACGGGGACGAGCGGCCGGGCCGCGTCGTGCACGAGGACGATGTCGATACCGGGCGGCAGCACGTCGAGCCCGTACTTCACGGACTCCTGACGGCTGTCACCGCCCGGGACGACGACGAAGTCGGTGCGGTCGGGCAGCGCGTGCGCGTCGAGCAGCGTCTTCACCTCGGCCGCGCCGTCCGGCGGAGCCACGACGACGACCAGGGAGACGGCGCGGGACGCGGCCATCGCGCGGACCGCGTGGATGAGCATGGGCGTGCCGTTCAGCGCGCGGAGCGCCTTGGGGGCGCCCGGACCGAGGCGCACACCTCGTCCGGCGGCCGGAATCACGGCGGCGGTACGGGCCCCCGACGGCGAAGGGAGCGAAACGTCAGACATCGGTTCCTGTCAGGTTTGTGTGCTCGACCGGTGTGGGTATGGCCTGGGGGTACCCCCTGCTCGGCGAGCTGGGGGAGTGCCGGGCGCGACGCCTTGACCGGACCCTTCCGTGACATCCGGTCGAGCCGACTGCCCGGGTCGGCACGCCAAGTATCGGATACGCCGGTATACCGCAGGAAAGCCGATGCCGGGTGAACGTCCGGTTTACCGAATGGCGCGGGTACGAACATGCCGCAGCGCCCGGCGACAGCAATTGCGTCATCGGGCACCGCGGCATTTCATTGCGCAACTGCGCGGGCTTGTGCGTACGTCAAGACGGCGGGCGTCTCGGCGACTGAGCCGGCGTCAGGACGCGAGAACCTCGTCGAGCAGGGCCTCGGCCTTGTCCTCGTTGGTGTTCTCCGCGAGGGCGAGCTCGCTCACCAGAATCTGGCGCGCCTTGGCGAGCATGCGCTTCTCACCTGCGGAGAGTCCGCGCTCGCGCTCACGACGCCACAGGTCACGCACGACTTCCGCGACCTTGATGACATCGCCGGAGGCGAGCTTCTCCAGATTTGCCTTGTAACGACGCGACCAGTTCGTGGGCTCCTCGGCGTACGGCGCGCGCAGCACCTCGAAGACCCGGTCCAGCCCGTCCTGACCGACCACATCACGTACGCCGACGAACTCCGCATTGTCCGCTGGCACACGTACCGTCAGGTCACCCTGGGCGACCTTCAGCACCAAGTAGGTCTTGTCCACGCCTTTGATCTGGCGAGTTTCGATGGCCTCGATCAGCGCGGCCCCGTGATGGGGATAGACCACGGTGTCGCCAACCTTGAACGTCATGTGACAGGTACCCCTTCCGTGGCTATCCAGAGTAACACGGAAACGGCGTCTTCTGAATGGCGTTTTCGCAGGTCAGGGCATATCTCGGGGCTTGACAACCGCAACAGGAACGTGCTGCGAGGGGCGAGCGGAAGAGGGTATTCGCAGGTCGGAGCGGCTGTCCCTGCGGAGTGAAACGCGTACGTTACACACACCCGGAGGCCGTGACCAAGGTCTGAACATCCCGTTTTGTCCGGCTCCAAGGGCGCGACTTCCGCTACTCCGTTCGACGGACGGAGCCGAGTACGAGACGAATCCGGAATTGATCAAGAGGTTCGATGATCACTCGTTGATCCACCCCCGATGGTCTCGTGATCCATTTCCCGGAGAGCCGGGCATTCATTCCACGAAATGCGCAAGCCTAAGACCGCGGAACTTATGTGAATGACGGACGAGCGCGCGATCAAAGTAGCGGAAGGGCCCCGGGAGCAGGGTGCGAAGAACGGGGCGCACACCCGGCGCAAGGGAGTCCGCGGTCGCATGCCCCGCTCGGACCCGTCCCCACCCCCGAGCGCCCCCGAACCACCCGAGCGCCCCGGACCCCCCGGGCCCCGCAGCGGCCGGAGTGGCCGGAGCGCCCCTTCGTTCGTCACCCCTCGTACGAGCAAAGTCGGCGGTTGGGGAGGGTCGGGTGCGGTCGCGCGGGAACGGATCGGTAACCTAAGGCCGCTGACAGACCCTTAGGGCGGCTTTACACAGAAGTCGTCCTGCTTCGCCCACGTTCAAGGAGTTGCCGCCGCCGTGAGCAGCAGCCTTCGACGCGGCGCTCTCGCCGCCGCCGTCATCGCGTTCTCGATCGCCTCGCTCGCCGCGTGCGGTGCCGGCAACAACGCCCAGACGCTGGAGGTCAAGCCGGACAACGCGGCCACCTCCGTGGGCGACATCAAGGTCCAGAACGCCCTCGTCATCACCCAGCCCGACGTGAAGGCCACCGGTCCGGCGGTGATCTCCGCGACGCTGTTCAACAGCGGCACCACCGCGCAGACCGTGGACTCGATCAAGGTCGAGGGCGAGGGCACCGCCCGGATCACGCCCGCCGGCGGCAAGGGCAAGCTGACCGTCCCGGCCGGCGGCTCGATCGTCATCGGCGGCGAGGGCAACGCCTCCGCGGCGCTGGCCAGCCCCTCCGAGACCGTCCTGAACGGCAGCGTCCAGAAGGTCACCTTCGGCCTCAGCAAGACCGGTGACGTGAGTCTGAGCGCCTTCGTCGTCCCGGCGGAGAGCTACTTCTCCAAGTGGGGTCCGAGCGACATCCCGGCGGCGCCGTCCGAGGCCGCGTCCACCTCGCCCTCCGAGTCGGCCACGGGCTCCCCGTCCGCGTCCGAGTCGGGCGAGCCGGGCACCACCGCGTCGTCGAGCGCGACCGGCACCGCCACGGCGTCGGCTTCGGAGTCCGCCGGCGAGTGACGTGAGACCGCGGGCCCGCACCGGGCCCGTACGCGCTCCCGGCGGTCGTCGGTGGGCGTACCCAGCGGCAGTCGGCGTACCGGCCGCACCCGTCCGTACGCACGAAGGGCGGGACCCCTCGCAGGGTGTCCCGCCCTTCGTCGTGCTCTACGCCGCGTTCCGTGCCGCGTTCCGTGCCGCGCTCTGTGGTGCGCTCTCGGACACGCGCGCGGCGGTGGGGCCGGTCTACGGCTCGAACTTGTAGCCGAGACCGCGCACCGTCACCAGGTACCGGGGCGCGCCCGGGTCCGGCTCGATCTTCGCGCGCAGGCGCTTGACGTGGACGTCGAGGGTCTTGGTGTCACCGACGTAGTCGGCACCCCAGACCCGGTCGATGAGCTGCATCCGGGTCAGCACGCGGCCCGCGTTGCGCAGCAGCATCTCCAGGAGGTCGAACTCCTTCAGCGGGAGGTCGACCTTGGAGCCCGAGACGGTGACCACGTGACGGTCGACGTCCATCCGGACGGGACCGGCCTCCAGGGCCGCCGGGGCGACCTCCTCCGGCTCCCCGCGGCGGCGCAGGACGGCCCGGATACGGGCGACCAGCTCCCGGGAGGAGAAGGGCTTGGTGACGTAGTCGTCTGCTCCTATTTCGAGCCCGACAACCTTGTCGATCTCGCTGTCCTTGGCGGTGACCATGATCACCGGGACGTTGGAGCGGCCGCGCAGCTGGCGGCACACCTCCGTGCCGGGCAGGCCCGGCAGCATCAGGTCGAGGAGGACGAGGTCGGCGCCGTTGCGCTCGAACTCGTCGAGTCCGTCGGGCCCGGTGGTCGCGATGGCGACCTCGAAGCCCTCCTTGCGGAGCATGTACGACAGGGCGTCGGAGAAGGACTCCTCGTCCTCGACGACGAGCACACGGGTCACGGAAGGACCTCCGGGGCAGGAAGCGGTTCGTACGGGGATGTGACGGTGGTCGTCCCGTCGGGCTGCACGGACTCGTCCTCTTCGTCGAGTCCGGGCATGTGGTGATCGGTCACGCGTTCGCGGGCCGCACTCGCCTCCGGCAACCGCAGGGTGAACGTGGAGCCCTGACCCTCGGAGCTCCACACCGTGACCTCCCCGCCGTGCGAGGCGGCCACGTGTTTGACGATGGCCAGCCCGAGGCCCGTACCGCCGGTGGCACGGGAGCGGGCCGGGTCGACGCGGTAGAAGCGCTCGAAGACGCGCTCCTTGTCCTTGTCGGAGATGCCGATGCCCTGGTCGGTCACGGCGATCTCGATGTGTTCCCCGCCGGGCGCCGTCACCCGGCGGGCGGCTATCCCGACGCGGGTGCGGGCGGGCGAGTAGTTGACGGCGTTCTCGACGAGGTTGCCTAGGGCGGCGGCCAGCTGGCCCCGGTTCCCCCACAGGCTCAGGTCGGCGGTGCCGCCGGCCGCCATGGTGATCTGCTTCGTGCCGGCCTGGTGGCGGCAGCGGTCGATCGCCTCGGCGACCAGTTCGTCGACCCGGACCGGCTCGGCGTCCTCCAGGGGATCGTCGTTCTGCACCCTCGACAGGTCGATGAGCTCCTGGACGAGGTTGGTGAGCCGGGTGGCCTCTATCTGCATGCGCCCGGCGAAACGCTCGACGGCCTCCGGGTCGTCCGAGGCGTCCATGACAGCCTCGGAGAGCAGGGAGAGCGCCCCGACGGGAGTCTTGAGCTCATGACTCACGTTCGCAACGAAGTCGCGCCGGACAGCTTCGATGCGGCGCGCCTCCGTCAGGTCCTCCACGAGCAGGAGGACGAGCCGCGAACCGAGGGGCGCCACACGCGCGGAGACGGCGAGCGCTTCACCCCTCCCCGTCCCTCTTCTCGGCAGGTCCAGCTCCACCTGGCGTATCTCCCCGTCACGACGGGTGTCACGCGCCATGTGGAGCATCGGTTCGACAGCCAGTTTGCCGCCGCGCACCAGTCCGAGGGCGTACGCCGCCGAACTGGCCTTGACCACGGCGTCCGCTTCGTCGAGTACGACCGCCGAGGACCTGAGCACGGACAGCACGGTGTCGACACCCGGTGGAAGCACCGCGTCCGTGTGCAGAGAAGTGCGGGTCGGGCGTTTCTGGTCGCGCTCGCTCCAGCGGAACGCCAGCATGGCGATGACACCGGTAAGTACTCCGGCGATCGCTGCCGCTGCGGCGACCGCCGCGTTCACGTCCATGCACCCAGGTTAGGCATGCCGTCGCTCCTGGCCACAGCCATCCGAGTGGGACCTCGAACACTCGTCGCCCAGAGTTCACCCAGGAGCCAGTAGTGGTTCATTTGTGGTGCCGGAAACGGACGCGTACGGGCCTGACCGTGGGAACGTGGGGTTCACGGGTCCGTCCGGCGGTCGTACGGCGGCCGGCACAGCCAGGTCCCGGACCCCGGACCCCGAAGTTGACGTAGGAGAGGGACAACCACATGCGTGACGCGTATCACGAGGAACTTGACTCGATCGGAGACGGCCTGGTCGAGATGGCCCGGCTCGTCGGGTCGGCGATCGGGCGCGCCACGACGGCGATCCTCGACTCCGATCTGAAGCTGGCCGAGAGCGTGATCGCGGCGGACCAGAGGGTCGACGATCTTCAGCACGAGCTGGAGGCGCGGGCGATAGCCCTGCTGGCCCGCCAGCAGCCGGTGGCGACGGATCTCCGTATCGTCGTCACCTCGCTCCGTATGTCGGCCGACCTGGAGCGCTCCGGCGACCTGGCCCAGCACGTGGCCAAGCTGGCCCGGCTGCGCTTCCCGGACCGCGCCGTCCCGCACGACCTGCACGCGACGATCCTGGAGATGGGCCAGCTCGCCCAGCGCCTGATGGCCAAGGCCGCCGAGGTCATCATCACCAAGGACGTCGACCTGGCGATGCAGCTGGAGCAGGACGACGACGAGATGGACCTCCTGCACCGCACGCTGTTCCAGCACCTGCTGGACGACAAGTGGCAGCACGGCATCGAGACCGCCGTCGACGTCACCCTGCTCGGCCGCTACTACGAGCGCTTCGCCGACCACGCCGTGTCGGTCGCCAAGCGCGTGGTCTACCTGGTCACCGGCGAGCACGCCGACGAACTCCAGCAGGACATCCAGCCGGTCACGGGGGTGGAGGGGGCGTAGCTCTCCCCGAGCGACAGCCGGCCCCGAGCCCGGGCTCCCCTCCCCTCCCCTCTCCCCTTTCCTCCCCTCCCCTTCCCCTCTCAACTTCTCTCCTCCCGTCCCTTCCCCCTCCCCGGCGAGGGTGAAGGGACGGGTTCGGTTCCCGGCCCGCCCCGCGTGGGATTCGCCTCCCCGGCGCGCGGGACGCCTCAGTGCGCCGTTGATGCGCCCGCCCGGGTGGGCATGAGATGGGCGACAGGAACTGTGCGGCGCAGCGTGCCTCGCACGCTTCCGTGCCTGAAGGAGGGACCCATGGCCGAATCCCCCAGCACGCCCGACCCGACGCGGGACCGCGACACCCAACAGCCCGCCGAGATCAAAAGTCTCCCTTTGTTCGGCGCCTGCGGCTGCGGCTCCGGCTGCGGCTGCGGCTGCCAGTCGGGCAATCCCTGCCAGTGCGGCTGATCTACGTAGGTACAGAAGGGCCCCGTCATCACGACGGGGCCCTTCACACTCACCGACGTGCCGACCGGCACCTCCGCCCAGATCGCCCCGGCGGCGGAATCGGGGCGACACGGCGGCTGAGGGCTCGTACTCTCCGGACCTGAGAGGGACGGGAGGGCGATGACGGAGTACTTCTTTCTGGTGTGCGACGAGGTGCCCCGGCAGACCGCCGAGGGGGCCGTCGTGGCTCCTCGTGACGTGGGAGCACACGCGGAAGCCAGGCAGCACGGGTGAAGCGCCCCGTCCTCTTCCTCGATGTCGACGGCCCCCTCATCCCGTTCGGTCCGTCATCCGGTCGGGAGCGGATTCCTGACCCGGGCTCCGAAGCGTTCCCTGGTCCGGGGAATCCGCTGCTCGGGCGGCTCGACCGGTCCGTGGGGCCGCGTCTGTCGGCGCTGGGGTGCGACCTGGTGTGGGCCTCGACATGGATGGACGAGGCGAACGAGTCCGTCGGCCCACGGATCGGGCTGCCTCGGCTGCCCGTGGTGGAGTGGCCCGAGGACTCCCCCGACGACGGCCCTCGCGGCCTGCACTGGAAGACCCGCACCCTCGTGGAGTGGGCGGACCGGCAGCCGTTCATCTGGGTCGACGACGAGATCGGCGCCGTGGATCGGCTCTGGGTCGCCGCGCAGCACCAGGGCCCTTCGCTGCTTCACCGCGTCGACCCGGCCGAGGGCCTCAAGGACGACGACTTCTCCGTGCTCACCGACTGGCTCCGCACGATCCTGCCGGACTTCGCCTCGGGAACGGACGGCTGCGAGCGGTGAGAGGTGAACGCTGAGCGGTGAACGGCGAGCGGCGAGAGGAGGCGTCTCAGTCCAGTCTCTTCCCCATGCTCGCTGAAAACTTCTCCGTGTCCTTCGTGTGCCACCACTCGAAGAGGTGGGTGTGCACAAGGAACCCGAGGTAATTCAGGGTGTCCTCGGCGAGGTCTCCGCTCACCAGGCTCGCTTCATGGCCCTGGTAGTCAAGTGAGACTTCCCAGAGCTGCCCCGAGACGCCGACCCGGATCTTCAGAAGCAGTTCCGGGTAGACGGACGGCACCTTCACCTCAAGGACTTCAAGAGTGGTTCCTCCCCCCTGTCTCTGGAGTCCTGAAAGCCTTTGGGCGAGTGCATCCCTCACTTGCTCCGGCGTGGCCATATGGGTCCTCTCAGGCGGCGATACGTGGGCCGTGCGCTCCGAACCGGCGACCGTGTACCACTTACGTGATGGCCAGTTGGGATCAGCGGAGACATCCCGAGCGAGATCCCCAATGGCGTTGTGCTGGTCGGAATGGGTCCTCAACGACAGCTCCCGAAGGGTTGCGAAGATGCTCCGGGCCGAAGGCCGGCAGGCGCCGCCGGGCCTCATCCGCTTCGTGCGGCCCGCCAGGCTCGTCAGTGAGGGGGCGGCGGACCGAACGCCGAGATCACGCCCCGGCTGAAGGGCCCTCCCCCGGCGACACCACGAACGCCCGAACAAGCAAGAGGAGCACCACGGGACAGGCTTGCTCCTCTTACTCTTCGGCGCAACGCGCCGCCCGATGGTCGCGTCGCGAAGCAGCTCCTTCTTCCCTCTCCCTCCGCAGGTTCGAACCCTGCTGGGGGCACACGGTTGAAGGCCCCGGGCCGATCATGGTCCGGGGGCTTTGACGATGCCGTGGCGGAGGCTTCAGCTTTCGCTCCGGTGCCGCCGGTTGATCAGCATGGCGTGTGCGGCCAGGGCGAGACAGACAGCAACCGCTGCAAGGCGGGTCATCGTCCATGCTGTCTCACCGACTGGCCCTTGCAGGGAGACCTCGGCTCGCAGTCGAGCCGACGTCTCCACGACAGCCAGCAGCGGGATCATCAGCCGGAAGGGGAGGCCGCGAAGTCCAGGATTGCGTGCCAGGTTCCCCATCAGTCCCAGAATGGGCCCGACCACCAGAGCGACTGCACCCCATGCGAGCGTCGCCGACAGGACCCCGGCCCAGGTGGCGTCCGAATGGACCACATAGTAGGCGGCGACAGCCGCTGCCAGGGACGCTGCAGCCACGGCGGCGGACGCGACCCTGGATGCGACGGCGAGGCCGGCGAGGAAGGCGAGGGCCGACCAGGGCCATGCCTCGTTCAGGACGAGATACGTGGCACGGCCTGCCGTGGAGGCGTTCGTCTCAAGAAGGCGGGTGAGAACTCCGAGTGCCGCACCGGCCGCTAGCGCGGCCGCGGGTGCCAAGATGAAGGAGCGTGATGAGATCACGGCGTTCCACAGAGTCCTTTTCGGTAACCAGGCGACTGAGACCCGGCCTCTGCACGAGTTTACGGCCGTCGTCGTCAAGGGTTCACGGCTCCTGCTCGCTCAACCCCGACCGGTGAGGTCAATGGGATATGAGGCGCTGGGCGATTGACTGATGTGATGCGGCGGTTCCCTTGCCGGAACAGCGAAGTGTTCACCGTGTCGCTCGCTGGCCAGACGGCGGGGCGAGCGACACGGCAGCTTCCCTGCGCTCACTGACGAAGGGGAAGCGGGGGCGAAGCGAAGGGCCGGCAAGTCGATGCCGAGCTCGACCGCGGTCTGCTTGCCGGCGCGGACCAGCGCGATGGCACGTGCCCGGAACTCCGGAGGATAAGGGCGAGGCATGACTGCCAGCCTTCCGTGAAGGACTGTCAGTCAGCCACCAGAACTGGAACCCAGGACCTGGGGCAGGTCAACCTGTCACCCAACGATGCAGCGGACCCAGCCCGCTCTCGCGAAGGCAGGCGTCATCCCCAAGGCCAAGAGCCGCGAGCACGCCGCCGCTCGGGAGCACGGCATGCACGCGCTCCGGTACTTCTACGCGTCCGTGCTTCTGGACGCCGGGGAGAGCATCAAGGCCCTCGCGGAATACCTCGGGCACTCCGACCCGGGCCTGACGCTGAAGGTGTACGCGCACCTCATGCCGAGCAGCCGGGCCCGGGCCCGGGCCCGGGCCCGGAAGGCTCTCGGGCAGGCTCTCCGGCCGCAAGATCACACGGGCTGGGGTTCCAGAGAGGTTCCACAGCACGAAAACGCCCCCGATCTGCACCGTTGGCGCAGGTCGGGGGCGTGATCACCTTCTCTACTTCTTCTTGCCCTGGTTCTTGACCGCCTCGATCGCGGCCGCGGCCGCGTCCGGGTCGAGGTAGGTGCCGCCCGGGTTGAGGGGCTTGAAGTCGGCGTCCAGCTCGTAGGAGAGGGGGATGCCGGTGGGGATGTTCAGGCCCGCGATGTCGGCGTCGGAGATGCCGTCGAGGTGCTTGACCAGGGCGCGCAGCGAGTTGCCGTGGGCCGCGACCAGGACCGTACGACCGGTGAGGAGGTCCGGGACGATGCCGTCGAACCAGTACGGAAGCATGCGGACGACGACGTCCTTGAGGCACTCCGTCTGCGGGCGCAGCTCCGGCGGCAGCGCCGCGTAGCGCGGGTCGTCGAACTGGGAGTACTCGGCGTCGCGGTCGAGCGCCGGCGGCGGGGTGTCGTACGAGCGGCGCCACAGCATGAACTGCTCCTCGCCGAACTCGGCGAGCGTCTGGGCCTTGTCCTTGCCCTGAAGGGCGCCGTAGTGACGCTCGTTCAGGCGCCAACTGCGGTGGACCGGGATCCAGAGGCGGTCCGCGGACTCCAGCGCCAGCTGCGCGGTGCGGATCGCGCGCTTCTGGAGCGAGGTGTGGACCACGTCGGGCAGCAGGCCGGCGTCCTTGAGCAGCTCACCGCCGCGGACTGCCTCCTTCTCGCCCTTCTCGTTGAGGTTGACGTCCACCCAACCGGTGAACAGGTTCTTCGCGTTCCATTCGCTCTCGCCGTGGCGGAGGAGGATCAGCTTGTACGGTGCGTCGGCCATGGCTCCGAGCGTAATCGAACCCCGCGACCCCTCGCGCCCTAGGCCATCAGTCGGACACGGGAACCCCCGCCCGGCTGTCCCGCACCCCCTCCGCGGCCCTTCAGTTGACGGCATCTGTTAATCGAGTGGCCTTCCGAGGCAGCCCGATCGTAAGTTGTGATCACCGCCCGAGCTGCTTACATCCGTGGGGGATCCATGCCACACACCGTCCTGAGACGTGCCGTCCGGGAGACCGTCTCAGGACTCCCCCGCGAGTTCTGGTGGCTGTGGACCAGCACACTCGTCAACCGGCTCGGGGCCTTCGTGGCCACCTTCATGGCCCTGTACCTGACTCTCGACCGCGGCTACTCCGCCTCGTACGCCGGTCTGGTCGCGTCCCTGCACGGCCTCGGCGGCGTGGTCTCCTCCCTCGCCGCCGGAGTGATGACCGACCGGTTCGGCCGGCGGCCCACGCTGCTCGTCGCGCAGGTGTCGACGGCCGGCTCGGTCGCGCTGCTCGGCTTCATGCACCACCCGGTGGCCATCGCCTCGGTCGCCTTCCTGGTCGGCATGGCCAGCAACGCCTCCCGGCCCGCCGTGCAGGCGATGATGGCCGACATCGTCCGGCCCGAGGACCGCGTCCGCGCCTTCTCCCTCAACTACTGGGCCGTCAACCTCGGTTTCGCCGTCTCCTCCATGGGCGCCGGTTTCATCGCCGAGTTCAGCTACCTCGCGGGCTTCCTCATCGAGGCGGGTATGACTCTCGTCTGCGCGCTCGTCGTCTTCGCGAAGCTCCCGGAGTCCATGCCCGTGCGGATCGCCAAGGAGACGGAACCCGCGGTCGGGCTCGGGACCGTGCTGCGCGACGGACGGTTCATGAGCGTCGTCGGGCTGTCGTTCCTCGTCGCCCTGGTCTTCCAGCAGGGCTCCGTCGGACTGCCGGTCGCCATGGGCGCGGCCGGCTTCACCCCGGCCGACTACGGCACGGCGATCGCCGTCAACGGCGTACTGATCGTCGCGCTCCAGATCCCGGTCACCCGTTTCATCGAGCACCGGGACCCCAAGCGCCTGCTCATCATCTCGTCGGTGCTCGCCGGGTACGGGTTCGGGCTCACCGCCTTCGCCGGGTCGGTGGCGGTCTTCACGCTCACCGTCTGCGTGTGGACCCTCGCGGAGATCGTCAACGCGCCGACGCAGACCGGTCTCGTCGTCCGCCTCTCCCCCGTCCACGGCCGGGGCCGCTACCAGGGGATGTACACGCTCTCCTGGGCTCTGGCCGCGCTCGTCGCGCCCGTGATGTCCGGCGTCGTCATCGACCGCTTCGGCGCGGCCTGGCTCTGGGGGCTGTGCGCGGTGGTCGGTACGGCGGCGGGGCTCGGGTACGGGCTGCTGATGCGGCGGCTTCCGGCGGAGGAGTCCGTGCGGGAGTCCGGACGGGAGCCCTCCCGGGTTGTGGCGCGAGAGCCCTCCGGGGTGGTTGCGGGGGAGTCCTCCAGGGTGGTGGCTCGGGAGCCCTCCGGGGCGGTGGCTCGGGACTCCGCGGTCGAGATCACCCCGGCCGCGACCAGGATCGGCCCCGTGGTGGAGGCCGGTACGGCACCCCAGGCGGAGGCCACTCCGGCCTGACGGCGGCCCGGTGGGGCGGAGGCCACGCCCGCCTGACGGCACCCCGGAGGCCCGGAGGGCACGCCCCCTTGACGCCGCCCCAGCCACCCCGGCCGCCCGGCACCCAAGACACCCAAGGCACCCAAGGCACCCAAGGTGGCGCAGGCCATTCACCCGGCCCGGACACCCGGCCACCCCGGCCGCCCCGCCCCCTCCGTGCGGCCACCACCCTCAGGGATGCATCCGCGCCCCCTTCACCGCCTTGTCGACCGCGTTCCGCGGCCCGTACACCGCGATTCCCACCAGATCCAGGTCGCCGCTCGGCACGGCGCGTACGGCCGCGCGGTTGTCCCGGTCGTTGCCCGTCGTGAACAGGTCCGACGTGAAGACCGATCGCGGCAGCGCCCGGGACAGCGCGCGGCCGTGGGCGGCGGTCAACGTCTCCTTGGACCCCTCGAGGACCAGCACGGGCTGCCGGAACATCGGGAGGTAGGCGACCCCGTCGGCATCCTCGTACGGCTCGCCGACGACCTCGGGGACCGCCGTCCCCAGGCCGCTGACGAGGAAGGCGGTCACATTGAGCCGCTGCCAGGTCTCCAGGTCGTCGCGCAGGACGACGGCGATCTTGGTGTCGAAGCGGACGGGCACGTCGTCCGAAGGGCTCACGCCGCTCGCACCGGACGGGCTGTTGCTGCTCACGCTGCTCATACGAAGAGACTGCCGACCGGCGTACGCCCTGGTCTTGTACGTTCTTTGCATGGCCCCCCAGCGCGAGATGTCCGCGTGGCGCCCGAGCATCCCGGGCGTCGTCGAGGTCTTCCACGCGCACTACACCGAGTACGCCTACCCGATGCACGTGCACGAGGCCTGGACACTGCTGATCGTCGACGACGGCGCCGTCCGCTACGACCTCGACCGGCATGAGCACGGCACACCGCACGACACGGTGTCACTGCTGCCGCCGCACATCCCGCACAACGGTGCCCCGGCCACCGAGCACGGCTTCCGCAAACGGGTCCTCTACCTCGACAGCTCGCGCCTGGCCGACGACCTCATCGGGCCGGCGGTGGACGGGCCCGATCTGGTGGATCCCGTGCTGCGGCGCCGGGTCGGGCAGCTGCACACGGCGCTCGCGCACCCCGGGGACGAACTGGAGGCCGACAGCAGGCTGACGCTGATCGCGGAGCGGCTGCGCGGCAGGCTGAGCCCCGGCCCGGCCCCGCGGCCCCCGCGCCCCGACCGGCCGCTCGCCCACCAGCTGCGCGAACTCCTCGACGAACGGCTCGTCGAGGGGATCGCCCTCGACGAGGCCGCCCGGCTCGTCCACGCCCACCCCGCCCACCTGGTCCGCGCGTTCAGCGGCGCGTTCGGCATCGCCCCGCACCAGTACCTGATGTCCCGCCGGGTGGACCGCGCCCGCCGACTGCTGCTCGACGGGCGGCCACCGGGCGAGGTGGCCATCACGACCGGCTTCTACGACCAGTCCCATCTCACCCGCCATTTCAGGCGGTTGGTGGGGGTGGCTCCGGGGCGGTACGCACGGTCGTGAGCGAGCCGGTGGTGTACGGACGGTCGTGAACGGTCCGGTGGCGCAGGGAAGGTCGCGCCCGGTCCGGCCCAGAGGTCGCGCTGGGCCTCGTACAGATTGCGCGGCCGTACGACGTCCGTCGTCCCGTACAGCTCCAGGCGGGAGTGCAGGTCGCCGGTGAAGTCGGGTACGTCGATCTGGTCGAACTCGGTGACCTCGTTGATGCCGACGGTGGCGCTGCGGGGGGCGAGGCCGTCGATCTTCATCAGGCCGGCCCGGCCGTTGGTGACCCGGATGTTCCAGTGGGTGAAGCGGGCGCCGAAGAGCGGTCCGGCGGAGGCGTCGCCGCCGTGCCGACCGTCGTTGTTCACGGTGATGTCGGTGCGGACGTCGGCGAACGGCAGCCCGCGGTGCGAGTCGAAGGTGCCCATCCGGAGGTCACCGCGCGACCAGACGTTGTACGAGGACAGGCCCTCGACGTTGATGCCGTGCAGCTGGGTCCCGGCGGGCGCGGGGACCGTGCGCTCCTCGACGGTGAAGTCCTCGATCAGGTTGTCGTGCGAGCCCTCGCGGCAGAAGTACGGGTGGTGCGAGCCGCGTCCCGCGACCCTCGTACGGCGCAGGGTGCAGGCGGAGGCGGCGACGAGCCCGAATCCGTTGTCGACGTGGCGGACCGTGACGTCGTCCACCCAGCAGTCATAGGCGCACTGGAGGACGACGCCGTTGTAGCCCTTGTCGAGGAGGTGCGGGGACTGCGGCGTCTCCACGGCCTCCAGGGTGAGCCCCTCCACGCCGGAGCCGGTCAGCTCCTCGACGTGGGTGGTCAGCCGCGGGTCCCACTCGGGGCGCACGTCGAGCGGGAGGGGGCGTTCGAGGGTGACCCGGCGGCCGCGCACGCGGGCGACGCGGACGGGCCACTCGTAGGGGACGTACGAGGTCAGTTTGGTCTTGTCGTCCCAGTGGTACGCCTCGGGGCCGGGTCCGCCGCCCGACATGTGTTCGAGGAGCGTGTGGTCGGCGTCGTCGGCAAGGCGGAGCAGGACGAGCGTGCCGGGGCGCAGTTTCGAGGCGTCCGCGACGGTCACCGTCCAGGAGCCCTGGCGTGCGGGCTCGACCGTCGTGAGGGTCCGCCAGGCGTCGCGCGTGTTGCCGGTCCAGCCCTCGAAGGGCCATGCCTTGGCCCTGACGGCCGCGACGAGGGAGTCCCAACGGGCCGTGGGGGCGAGCCAGATGAGGCCGCCGGCCCAGGACCAGGACGACTTGTCGCCGCCGTAGCGGGAGCCGTAGACACCGATCAGCTCGGTGAGGTTCTTGGTCGCGTACAGGGTCGTACGGCCGCTGCCAGCACCCCGGAGGACCACGTTCGAGTGACCGACGCGGATCAGGTCGTCGATGCGGAACGTCCCGGGCGGGATGGTGACCGTGCCACCGCCGGCCCTTCCGGCAGCGGCGATGGCACGGTTGATCGCGGGCGCGCAGTCCGTGGTGCCGTCGTCGGCGACGGCACCGTGGTCACGGATGTCGGTCACCACGGGGCGGCGGGGCAGGCGCGCGGCCCCGCGGTGCGCGCCGGCCCTTCCGACGTACGGGATCTGCGGGTGGGTGAAGGGGGAGCGGGTGAACTCGCGCCAGAGTGACGGGACTTCGCCGGGCCGGGCGAGGGCGCCGGGCGCACCCCCGGATGGCGCGACGGCCGTCCCTCGACCGGGTGGTGGTGCTGCCGCCGTGGCCCCCGGCGGGGCGGCGGCCGTCGCCGTCGCCGTGCCGGTCACGGCGACGGCCGCCACGGCCGTGGCGCTGCCGAGCAGGGCCCGTCTGGTGATCCCCGCGTGTCCGTGCCTGTTGGTCATGCCCGTCCGCCCTTCCATGCGACTCTCATGCTCTTCATGGATATGAACGACGTTCAGATCTGCGTCGGCGGCGAGCATGCCACGACGACCCCCGGCACGGAAGGGGTCGTGCAATGCCTGAACCGTGGAGGGCGAGAATCAGTTGGCGGGACGCTGGGTCAGATGCGTGAACGCGTCCAGATTGCGCGTCGACTCGCCGCGGGACACCCGCCAGGCGTACTCCTTGCGGATCGCCGAGGCGAAACCGAGTTCCAGGAGGGTGTTGAAGGAGCCGTCGGCGGCTTCGAGGACGGAGCCGAGGAGACGGTCCACCTCCTCGGGGGTGACGGCGGTCAGCGGAAGCTTGCCGACCAGGTAGACGTCCCCCAGGGGGTCGACCGCGTAGGCGACGCCGTAGAGCTTGAGATTGCGCTCCAGAAGCCAGCGGTGGACGGCTTCGTGGTTCTCGTCGGGATGGCGGATCACGAACGCGTTCAGCGACAGCGAATGGCGGCCGACGATCAGCGAGACCGTCGTCGAGAGCTTGCGGGTGCCGGGCAGTTTCACGACGTACGAACCCGCCCCGGGGCTCTCCCACTCCAGCTCGGCCTCGGTGAGGACCTGCTCGATGATCGACGCTGCGTCAGCCATGAGGGGAGCGTACGTGACCCGTGTCAGGCGTGACGTGCCCGCACCCGGCGCCGGTGGTCCTGCGTCGCCGCCGTGTACACGTCCGCCGTCGCGGCGGCCGCGGTGTCCCAGCCGAACTGCTCCGCGTGGCGCGCCGCGGCGGCACCCATCCGGGCCGCGAGGGTCTCGTCGTCGGCGAAATCGCGCAGCACGCGCGCGTAGTCGGCGGGATGGTGGCCGGGGACGAGGAAGCCGGTCTCCTGGTGGCGGACGGCCACCGGCAGGCCGCCGACCTCGGCCGCGAGGACGGGGGTACCGGCCGCCTGCGCCTCGATGGCGACCAGTCCGAACGACTCGCTGTACGAGGGCATGACCAGCACGGACGCGGCACGGAACCAGTCGGCCAGCTGCTCCTGCCCGACGGGCGGCCGGAACCGAACGACATCGGCGATGCCCAGCCGCGCGGCCAGCTTCTGGAGCCCCTCCGGCTTGGCGAGCCCGCTGCCGCTCGGACCGCCCACCACGGGGACGACGATCCTGCGGCGCAGCTCCGGCCGCTCGTCGAGCAGCACGGCGACCGCGCGCAGCAGCACGTCCGGGGCCTTCAGGGGCTGTATGCGGCCCGCGAAGAGGGGGATCAGGGCGTCCTGCGGGAGGCCGAGCCGGGCGCGGGCGGCGGCGCGGCCGTCCGCGGGGCGGAAGCGGTCGAGGTTGACGCCCGGGTGGACGACGGCGACCTTGCCGGCCTCGGCCTGGTAGTGGCGGACGAGTTCGTCGGCCTCCTCCGCGGTGTTCGCGATCAGGCGGTCGGCGGCGCGCACGATCTGGGTCTCACCGATGACACGGGCGGCGGGCTCGGGGGCGTCGCCCTCGGCCAGCGCCGCGTTCTTGACCTTGGCCATGGTGTGCATCGCGTGCACCAGGGGCGCGCCCCAGCGCTCGGCGGCCAGCCAGCCGACGTGGCCGGAGAGCCAGTAGTGCGAGTGCACGAGGTCGTAGTAGCCGGGGCGGTGACCCGCCCAGGCCTGCATGACGCCGTGCGTGAACGCGCAGAGCTGGGCCGGCAGGTCTTCCTTGGCGAGGCCTTCGTAGGGTCCCGCGTCGACGTGCCGGACGAGGACGCCCGGGGCCAGCTCGACGGTCGGCGGGAGTGCGGCCGTGGTGGCCCGCGTGAAGATCTCGACCTCGATGTTGATCGCGGCGAGCCGCTGGGCGAGTTCCACGATGTAGACGTTCATCCCGCCCGCGTCGCCCGTACCGGGCTGGTGCAGGGGCGAGGTGTGCACGGAGAGCATCGCGACGCGACGGGGCCTGCGGTGCAGCCTGAGCCGTGAGGGGGCCGCCGGTGAGCGACGCCCGAGCCTGCTGACGTACTGGCTCACGTGGCGTTCCTCCTCGCTGCGGGCATGCCTTTCGGAGGACGTGTCACGCCCTCCAGGAGATGGAACGCCGGAGGTCTCCGCTCCATTTCCTCTTTGCCGAATCATTACCGCCTATCGCTCAACCGTTCGACCCAAAGGTGCGTCTGCCTCCCTGCCCACCGGGTTTTCCACAGCGGCATCGGGGCCGGCCGCCGGTCGTCCACAGACTCACCCGGTACCCGGCGGGGCCGCCTACTCTCGTACGCATGACAAGCCGCGCAGCGTCCCTCCCCCACTCTCGGCCTCGCCCGGGCGGGAGCACCCCCATCGTGGGGACGGTGACGCGCGGGACGACGAATCCCAACCGCCTGCGCCGCATGGACCGCTGGATCGCGGCGGTGCACGGCGCCGAGCTCCGCAGGACGCCGGAGCCGGTGGCGATCGACCTCGGTTACGGCGCGGCGCCGTGGACCGCGGTGGAGCTGCTGACCCGGCTGCGCACCACCGCTCCCCGCACCCGCGTCTTCGGCATCGAGATCGAACCGGCCCGGGTCGCCGCCGCCCGCCCGTACGAACGCGAGGGCCTCGCCTTCCGGCACGGCGGCTTCGAGGTCCCGGTGCCGGGCCGCCCGCACCTGATCCGCGCGGCGAACGTGCTGCGCCAGTACGACGAGGAGCAGGTCGCCGAGGTCTGGCAGCGGCTGCGCGCGCGGCTCGCACCGGCGGGCCACGGCTCCCGGGGCGGACTGCTCGTCGAAGGGACCTGCGACGAGATCGGCCGCCGGCACGTCTGGGTGGCCCTCGGCCCGGAAGGCCCGCGCACGGTCACCTTCGCCACCCGGCTCGGCTCGCTCGACCGCCCGTC
Organism: Streptomyces sp. NPDC060027; assembly: GCF_042737005.1. Classification (NCBI taxonomy): domain Bacteria; kingdom Bacillati; phylum Actinomycetota; class Actinomycetes; order Kitasatosporales; family Streptomycetaceae; genus Streptomyces; species Streptomyces sp. NPDC060027. Next base: position 7,971 of record NZ_JBHWVI010000070.1, on the reverse strand, counting down.
CGACCTGGCCGAGCGGCTGCCGAAAGCCCTCATCCACCGCAACGTCCCGGGCGAGCCCGTGCACGCCTTCCTGCGCGACTTCGACCGCGCCTGGGCGGCAGCCGCGCCGTACGCCGCGTACGGCGCCCGGCAGCGCTGGATACGCACGGTCCGCGACCTGACGGCCGACTGGCCGGTCACGGACGGGATCACCCGCTGGCGCCAGGGCGAAGTGACGGTGCGCTGGGAGGCGTTGGCCCCGCGCACCTGACCGGCCACGACAGCGGTCGGCCCGGAGGGGAGTGGCGGACCCGACCGGTCGGAGAGGCGAAACCTGGCGGCGCGTGCGCCGCGGGGAACGATCTCGATGAGTCGCACGTCACACAGGCCGGGGGGCGAGGTCGTCATGCCGAAGCGGGCCCGCGGGAAGGGAGTTCATGCCCGCCCGCAGGCCGGGGGGAGGGAGTTCTTGCCCGACTCTGTCGCATTGCGCGTCGGCATGGCACGATCCCCCGAGGCGTCCGTAAGTTACTGACGGTAAATCAGTTTGGGGGCGGAGCAATGGGATCCGGCAAGCGGAGCCTGACCACGGCGGCCATGGCCCTGGCCTGCGCATGTGCCTGCGCGGTGCTGGCGACACCAGGGGTGGCCTACGCGAGCCCGGCACCGACACCGGCGCCGACCAGAACCCCCACGGCGACCCCGAAGCCGGTGAGCAACAAGGACCTTGAAGCGGTCCGCAAGAAGCTCGAGAAGCTCTACCACGACGCGGCGGTCGCCACGGACGCGTACAACGCCGCCGAGGAGAAGGCCCAGAAGCAGTCCGCCGAGATCGTCGACCTGGCCCGGGAGATCGTCAAGGGCCAGGCGAAGCTGGACAAGTTGCAGGACCGCGCGGGTGCCGCGGCCCGCGCGCAGTACCGGGGCGGCGGGCTGCCGCCCGGGGCGCGGCTGTGGCTGAGCGACGACCCGCAGGAGTTCCTCGACGGCGCGGGGCGCGTGCGGCAGGGCGAGCACGCCACCAAGGGGCTGCTGGGCGAGATGACGCGCACCCAGCAGGACTTGGAGCAGTACGAGAAGGACGCCTCCGCGCAGTGGCGGAAGCTGGAGACCAACCGCAAGGCCAAGGCCGAGGCCAAGAAGAAGATCAAGCAGCGGATCTCCGACGCCGAGAAGCTGGAGTCCCAGCTGGAGCAGAAGGAGAAGGAGCGGCTGGCGAAGCTGGAGGAGGAGGCCGCGCACCAGGCGCAGTCGGTCTGGCTGAGCTCGGGTGTCCTCGCGGACATCAAGAGCGAGGCGTCCGAACAGGGCAGGAAGGCCGTGAAGTACGCGACCGACCAGATCGGCAAGCCGTACGAGTGGGGCGCGGAGGGTCCGAAGACGTTCGACTGCTCGGGGCTCACCTCACAGGCCTGGGCGTCCGCCGGCCACCCCATCCCCCGCACCTCGCAGGAGCAGTGGAAGCAGCTCAAGCACGTCGACGTCGAGGACATGCGCCCCGGCGACCTGATCATCTACTTCGACGACGCCAGCCATGTCGGGATGTACATAGGAGACGGCGCGGTCGTGCACGCTCCTCGCCCCGGACGGACGGTGACGATCGCGGGGGCGGGTTCGATGCAGATCCTGGGTGTCGTACGGCCGGACGCGTAAGGCGCCCGGAGCGGACACAGCGGGCCCGGCCGGCCGTCGAGGGCGGGCCCGGAGGACGGGCGGGGGCTGCCGCTCCCGGCCTGCGCACGGGGCGGGGCGGGGGCTGCCGACTCCTCGGGCCTGCACGCGGGTGGGGCGCGCGCAGCGCGGTGCGCGTGACGCACCGCACGTGACCCACCGCACGGTTGCCCCGCCCGCGCAACCTCGGGGACGTGACCTTCGTCATCCCTGGCAGAAGCGCGTCCTGTCCAAATGCGTTACGGGATGCGGCATATGACGGTGGCCCTTCGCCGGGCGCCGCGCCGTACGCCATTCCGTTGCGGCACCGGCGGACGCTATGGTCCCCGTCGGTGGGTCGAGGTCCTTCGCCCACCACGCCCTCGGGGGGAGGGAAGGAACCCAGACGATGCCCGTACCCGTACCGCGGCAGAGAGCGATCCCGGCCGTGGAAAGTGGTCAGGCTCGAGCCGTGTTCTCACCCGGCGGCCCATCCGGAGACATCACCGGCGGCCACGCCGGGGCTGCACCGGAACCTCGTGCCACGGCCCCGGTCCCGAGCACCACCAATCTGACTCTCCTGGTCATCGAAGACGACCCGGCGGGTTCGCTCGGTGTGCCCGAAATGCTCGACGCGGCCGGCAAGCCGATCCGGATCCGTACCGCCCGCAACCTCACCGAGGCCGAGCGGCTGCTCACCGACGACGTCCACTGCATCCTGCTCGACCTCGCGCTGCCCGCGCCGGGCCGGGCGGCGGACAGCGCCGACGAGCTGGCGACGCTCAAGCACGTGCTGCGGCTCGCGCCCGGGCACGCCGTCCTCGCGCTCACCGCGTCCGGCGACGCCGAACGCGGTGCGGAGGCGGTGCGCGTCGGCGCCCAGGACTACCTCTTCCGCGACGAGCTGGACAGCCGGCTGCTGAGCCGCGCGATCCGGTACGCGGTGGAACGGAAACGCTCCGACAAGGCCGAGCGACGACTCACCGAGTCCAAGCTGCGCGCCCAGGAGAACGCCCGTCTGGAGCGCGGTCTGCTGCCGACCCCGCTCCTGGAGGGCTCCCCGCTGCGGTTCGCCGCGCGCTACCGTCCGGGCCGCTCCCGCGCCCTGCTCGGCGGCGACTTCTACGACACCGTGCGCACGGCCGACGGCACGGTGCACGCGATGATCGGCGACGTCTGCGGGCACGGGCCCGACGAGGCGGCGCTCGGTGTGGAACTGCGCATCGCCTGGCGCGCTCTGACGTTCGCGGGCCTGTGCGGCGACGAACTCCTGTCCACGCTGCAGCAGGTCCTGGAGCACGAGCGCGAGAGCGACGAGATCTTCGCGACGCTGTGCACGGTGGACATCGCGCCGGACGGCCGTCGCGCCGGGCTCTGCCTCGCCGGTCACCCGTCGCCGCTGATCGCCCGCCCGGGCCGGCCCGCGAAACTGCTGCCGTACGAGAACAACGGCCCCGCGCTCGGTCTGCTCCCGAACGCCCGCTGGCCGCGCATGCAGGTGGAACTGGGTGCCGCGTGGAGCCTGATGCTCTACACCGACGGCCTGATCGAGGGCCACACGGGCGTGGGCAAGGAACGCCTGGGCCAGGACGGCATGGTGGAGATGGTCCGCCGTCAGCTCGCCCAGGGGCTCCAGGGCGAGGAGTTGCTGCGCGCGGCGGTGAACGAGGTGCGCGAACTCAACGGCGGGGAGCTGGCGGACGACGTGGCAGTACTGCTGCTGGACCGGACGCCGTAGCGCGCTTTGGCTCCCGGTCCCGTGCCGGGGTCGTGTGAACGCCCGCTTCCGGGGCCCACGCCCGGGCGTGGTGTGGCTTACCTGCCGCCGTTGTACGGGCCGTACGGGCCGTCGCTGCTGCTTCCGCCGCGGCGGCCACGGCCGCCGCCGGAGACCTGGCGCAGCGCGGGGCGGACGTCGACGAAGAAGACGATCGTGGCGACCAGGCCCGCGATCTGCAGGAAGAGCATCGGCACGAGGAGGTTCACAGCCACCGTGATGCCGAGGATGATCAGCCAGAACACCTTGTTCTGCTTGTCGGCGGCGCGGTAGGCGTCCTCGCGGGCCACCGCGGCCATCACCAGCGCCACCACGGCGAGCACCAGCATGGCCGTGAAGATCAGCCACATCAGGCCGCCGAATGCCGTCATCAGCACAATGCCCACCGCCCGGGTCGAGTCGTCTCTACGGCCACCGTACCCGGAGAACGGGCCGGGAACTCCGAGAGTGCCCGGCCCGTCCGCGTAAGGCGGAGTTGTCTTGCCGCCGCTCGCCTACTTCGCGGGCGGAGTCGTCTTCTTGGCGACCGGCTTGCGGGCCGGGGCCTTCTTCGCCGGGGCCTTCTTGGAGGAAGCGGACTCGGCGGCGACCGCCGGCTTCTCCTCCTCGTTGACCTCGACCGTCTCGGTCTTCGGCTCGACGGCGATGGCGAGCTCCTCGATCTCCTCGGCGGCCTCGCCGCGCCAGGTCCGTACGGTCTGCTCGCCGTGCTCGGCGACCTTCTCGTACGTCTCCCGGGCCTTGACGGCGTACTCGGCGGCGACGCCGACACCGCGCAGGGCGAAGTCCTGGGCGGACTCACCGAGCTTCTTCAGGTCGGTGTCGAGGGTGCTGAGGAGTTCCGTCACCTTGGTCTGCAGGCTCTCCTGCGCCTCCTTGGCGCGGGCGGTGGCCTTCTCCTGGACGGCGTTCGGGTCGATGTTCTTCACGGTGTCGATGCGCGCCGGAGCCTCGGCACGGATCTGCTCCACGATGCCGGGGACCTTCTTGGCCTGCTGAACAGCCAGGTCGGCGGTGCCGGCCAGGAAGTAGAGCGGGGTCGGGTCCGTGGCGGCCTTGCGGATGTCGTCGGTGATGGCCATGGCGATGGTCCTCCCGTGATCGCTTTCAGCTGAGGGTTCGGTGATCCGCATGCGGTCAACTCGCGGTCTGCTGCGGACCGGCATCGCTGCCGTCGGCCGTGCGGGGGCCGCGGACGGCGGTGTCCTGTGAAGGCTGGGCGCCCGGTATGTCCTGAGCCACGGGTACGTCGGCGCCGCGACCTTCTTCGGTCCCGGGCACCTCGATGCCGTGAGCGGTCTCGTCCGCCGGCGCGATCTCGAATCCGTTCTCCTTGCGGAAGGACTCGTAGATCTGGAGCAGCACCTGCTTCTGCCGCTCGTTCAGCGTGGGATCGGCGAGGATGACGGCACGCGTCTCGACCTCGTCCCGGTCCCGCTCGGCGTCGAGAATGCCGGCCCGCACATACAGCGTCTCGGCGGAGATCCGCAGCGCCTTGGCGACCTGCTGGAGTACCTCCGCGCTCGGCTTGCGCAGCCCGCGCTCGATCTGGCTCAGATACGGATTGGACACCCCGGCGGCGTCGGCGAGCTGTCGCAGCGACAGCTGCGCGCTGCGCCGCTGTTCCCGCAGATACTCACCAAGATTGCCGACGTTGAGCGATGCCATGCCTCCACCTTGCCGCACCATCGCTAACTATTGCAAGCACCTGCTTGCAAAAGTGTGTCACGCCACTCCGCGCGACCTCTGAGCCTGAGCAAGATAGTTGTCACTTGAGCAGGACAACTGTCACCGCTCGGCTTGGCGTACTCCCGTGCAGGCGAGGACTGCGCTGGCGTCGTCGGCGAGGAAGAGCATGAAGGCCCACGTCCGGCCCGGTGAGAAGATGCAGCCGATCCTGACCTGAGCAGCTTCGAGCCGGGTGAGGATGTCGACGGTGGACGGCAAGGCGAGAGTCTCAGTACCTCGCTTCCTCGCCCGTCGGAGGCGAGCCGCGTAGACGCCGGCAAGCGACTGACTGGGAACGCGGCCGTCCCATACGACGAAGTCGCCTCCGTCGAGAAGCGCCGCTCTGGCGGGTTCGCAGGCCGTGGTCTGGTCGCCCAGCATCTCGGCGAGTTCCGCCCGGTCCATCTGTCGTCCTCTCTCGTGCGGTCCCGTTGTCCGCTCAGTCGTCGAAGTGGAGCTCAGGTCGGGTCCAGAGGGTGAGGTCACTGCTGGTGGCGACCGCAAGGGTCAGGCCGGAGGGCGCGAATCCGGCTGCGCGGAGCTCTGAGTACTCGGAGTGGAAGATGTGCCACCACGTCCCTCCTGCCGGGCCTTTGTGGGAACCGCCGTCGGCGGAGAGGATGACGCGGTCGTGGGGCCACTCGGGGCTGACGACGTCCAGGGTCCAGCCGTCCGGCGTGGTGCTGTGCAGGCCGCCGCCGAAGAGTCCGGCTACGCGCACGGGGACGCCTGCGATCGGGCCGAGCCCGGGGCAGGTGAGGTCCGGGTGGGCGTCGGGGGTGCTCGTTTCGGGGTCAGGATCCCTGTCGCGGGCGATCTTCTCGCCGGTGACCGCGTCGAAGAGTCCATGGCCGTCGCTGGACACGACCATGACGAGGTCGTGGCCGCTGTCGGGATGGACGGCGAATCCGATACCGAGGAGGCCCCCGATGGGCGTCCTGCGGTCCAGCACCGGCTGCCACGGCTCCGGGGCTGGCAGGACGGGCGCGGCGAGATAGCGCTCGCGCAGCTTCTGCTGGTACTCCGTGATCAACTCGTCTCCTCGGTGCGATTCGCGTCGAGGGTCTCTCGCGCAGCGGCCCACGTCGACTCGAATTCTTGGCGGGCAATCTCGGCAACGCCGTCCGCTTCTCGCCAGCCGTGCAGGGTGCCTTCCGCGAGGACGCCGTACTGCCGCTCGTAGGAGGCCATGGCCGCGAGGTCGCCGCGGTCGCGGATCTCGATGACCTCCGCCAGCGAGGCTGCGGTCACGGGCTGACGCTGAAGTCCTTGCAGGTTGACGTGCCGTAACGCCCATTCCTCGTCGTCGAGTTCAAAGTACGACCAGATTTCGCTCTCGTCGTCGTAGGTGCGGATCCAAGTCGTCACGCTCGCATGATCTCTCGGTGAGAAGACGATGCATCCGGCAGGACGCACGGGCCAGCTGCTTCCCGGCTTGTCCACAACTGGATCACGCCATGTGACTCGATTCAGGATGGCTCCGAGAGGCACGGCGATAGCCCTCCGTGGTCGACTTCCCTTGCCCGCCCGGTTGGATCGGGCCACGGGCGATGATCTGGTGCATCGGAGCCATCTGGTTGAAGTGGTTCATGACGACGATCCGCAGCGGGAACGAGATCCAGGCTTTACGCCGGAGATAGAGCGACAGGGCTTGGTCGAGATCGCTGGCCTGGTGAATGAGTGGCAGCATGCGCTCGCGGGCCTGCTCTTCGTCGTCAGCGTCAAGGAGATGTTCGGCGATCCCGAGAACTGCCCCCATGAGCAACGGGTCCAGTGGAGGGTCGGTGAAGGGGCGGGAGCTGTGCTTCTTTCCGGGTCTGCCCCGGAGGATTGTCACGCGGGCATGGCGTTGCCCGGCGTCGTGATCAAGTGCCTCCGCGAGGGCTGGTGTTGCGGCGAGGGGCCGGGCCGCCGGCCAGGACAGGAACACTAGGCCGAGCAACGCTCTGAGGTCGGCGAAGTAGTCAGCGACAGGGATCAGCCAGCCGACGCACGGTGTCATCTCGGGGCCGATCGGGTTGAGGAGATCCAGAAGTCGCTGCTGGAGGCCGAGCAAGTGTTCCAGTGTCTGTGCGTCGGGAAGGCCTTCGGGAAGCGCACCGTCGGGTTCGGCGAGTTGGACACCGCAGGCGGGTTGAAGGCGCCCGACGGTGCGCGGGGCGGTGGTTGTCCGGCACTGAGTGGGGTGCAGGTCCTCGTCCCAGGGACGGGCGATGATGCTGTTCATCTCGACCGTGTGAACGGGTTGTCGGCAAGCGGGGCAACTGACTCGCAGCAGGCGACGGTGCTTGGTGCAGGCGAAGACGGGTGGGAGGCGCCAGAAGCGTTGCCAGGATCCGCCATGAAGCTGCTGGATCTCGCTTCCGTCCCCGACGAGGCATTGCGGGCAGTAACGAGGAGTGCGGGTTAGCAGCCAGGCGTTGTTATTGACCATCCTCGCGGCGCTCTTGCGAGGGGTGAACTTCTCGTCCAGTGGCCCGTATCGCTCGGCGAGCGAGGAGGTCAACAGACGGCTGACCTCCTCGGGGGCGAGTCGGGTGGATCGGGCGAAGGCCCGAACCTGTTCGGGTCCTAGATCGTGAAGAAGGCGGATGGGAACGCGGAAGAGCACGTTGTCCTTGCGATGGCCGGTCAGCCCGGTGCGGACGGCGACCATACCGGGGGACGTACCAAGTCGGTGAGCAAGGCGGAGGATGTAGCCGCTCAGCGTCTCGTCCGACAACGGGTCGAGGCCGCGAGGAAGAGAACGCATGCCTTCATGGTGCTCTGCTTGCTGCGGGCGCACACGCTTTCGCTGGTGCTGAGCCCGGCACCCCGAGTCCCACACAGGGCTGGGC
>NZ_JBHWVI010000069.1:0-36020 GCF_042737005.1 Streptomyces sp. NPDC060027 | reverse complement strand
GGGCCGGTCGCGACCGCACGGCCGGAGCGGACCGGCGGCCTCGGTCGCGGCCGCCGTCACTGTCTCCGTCACCGTCACTGTCGCCGCACGGACACAGGCGCGCCACGTCGCGTGACCCTCCGTGCCCTCACCTCGTGCCGGGGCGGCCGGAGGAGCACACTCTTCTTAGGGACTTCACCGGGGGCGGCGGCTTCGGAGGTGACCGCGATGACACAGACGCAGACACGGACCACGGTCGGATGGCACGTCGAGATGGAATTCCAGGAGGACGAGCACCGCACCCGTGCGGCCGCCCTTCTGCGGCTCCCCGACGGAAGCGAGGTGCGCGCCCACGGGTACGCCAGCCGCCACCCCTCCGACTCGAACCAGCCCAGGGTCGGCGAGGAGGTCGCGGGCGCGAGGGCCCTGAACGAACTCGCCATGCAACTGCTGACCAAGGCCCACGACGAGATCGACGCGGCATCGGGCAGGACGTCCCACTCCCTGAGGTGACCGGGACCTTTCGCGCCGTCCGGCCGCCCACCTCGGACCATCGGGCTACTCGTAGACGCTCGCCGCTTGCAGAGCTCGTGCGAAGAACGTCCAGTCACCGCCGAGCGGCAACGCGCGGCCGGCGTTGCTGACGTGATCAGCAGATGTGGTCATGGCTGGGGACCACTCAACGGTCGATCACCGGCAGGTCCGTTGTCAGTGCCGGCATCTATGGTCTCAAGCGCGCGGTCGGCTTCCGGGGGTTCCAGCTCTGAAGGAATGGTTTCATCCCCGGCCTGTCTGGGGGCGGCCCGGAGACTCGTCCGGGACCTAACCGACGGTCGGGCTTCGTCGATGGCCACGAGGTGACCTGCCAGCGCCGGCCGCGCACCACTTCCGGCGTGAGCGTCGGTCGGCGCACGCTTTCCAACTGTGTCGGTGGGGTCATGGCGTTCATACCGGAGGGTTCGTCTGCGCCCATCAAGCCCCACCCCCGGAACCGGGATGGCGGGTCGATACCGGCCCGCGCAAGGGTGCATCGGGTTCGAGAAGGAACAGCTCAAGCCCGGTGATCTCCTGTGCCAGGGAGAGACGGGCGGCAATCTCGCGGGGTCGGTCATCCGCCGGGCGTGGCGCAGTGCGCGGAAGGCCTTGCCACCCGCGAAAACCCGGTGACAGCCGTACGGCCCCGGACCTCCCCCTTGATCATTGGGGAGGTGTTCGGGACCTCGCCGTATCGAGTGAAACGTACTCCGACCAGCAAAAAGCCCTCCCGAACGGGAGGGTGGAGACTGGCGCCCCCGGCAGGACTCGAACCTGCGGCCAAGCGCTTAGAAGGCGCTTGGCCCGTACGCTCGCATAGGGCCCTGGCCTGGGCAATCACCTGCGCCGACGACGGCTTGCCACCCGGCTTCGACAGGTATTCGACACGGCCCGGACTATTCGTAGATGGTCGCCGCTTGCAGAGCTCGTGCGAAGAACCTCCAGTCACCGCTGGCCGGCAACTCGCGGCCGGTGTTGCTGTACCAGCCGCCCGAGTCGTCGATCCATGCCGCCAAGGCCTCCAGGAAACTCGGAAGGTCGGGGTTCTCCCATGAGCTTCCGTCCTCGCCGTGGCTGCGATGCAGGGAACGAACGAAGGCTGCCAGGTCCTCTCTGCTGCCGACGTGCTCAGGAGAAGTAGTCACGCCCGGACCCTACTTGGCACGCCGGCTCCGAGGCCCGGTAAGCACCGCCTTGTAAGGGCGGACGTGGTCGGCGGCGTAGTTCCCCAGGTCGCTTCGGCTGTAGCGACGGCCTAGGTGAACGGTGCATCTCGACTGCGAGGGGCCGTCATTGACCGTGGTTGACCGCACGATGTGGCACGGCCATGGCACGTGGACCTCTTCGTCCCGAACTCTCGGCTGAGGTGTCATTGAGGTCTGGTGGGCTGGTCCGTTGGTCATTGACGGTTGTTGGCGATCGGCTGAGGCCACGGTGGGTTGCTGTACTTCGCTGCTGTACTGCACTGGGCTGCTCGCCCCAGCTCAGAAGTGTTGTTCGTCAATGCGCCCGGGCCTTCGGCCAACGGGGCGTCTTGTGGCTCGGTAGCGCGCGGATGGCCAGCGCCTGAGGAATCGGGGGAGATGTCATATCGACTCCTCCTACTGGAATAGCGCCGGACCGTACACCTCCATCACCCGCCCGGCAGCGTTTCACCCCGCGGAGATGGGGCTGGCGGAAGCGGTCGCTGCGGGCTGTGGTGAGCCTTCCAGGAAGGCGACCAGCATGGGAACGGCCTGTGCGATCACCCGAATGGCGGGCCCCTGCCGTGTGTGTTCCCCTGAACGAGGGTCTCATTTTCTTGGGTGAGCAATCGAAAGGTAGGACCCATGACGGAGACGACGGACCGCATCACCCAACTGACGGATCGGGCGAAGCATGCACAAGAGCAGGTAGAGAGTGCCATCGCCAAGGACCGGGAGCAGCTGTCGGCTGCGGTCGAACAGGCTCAGCGGGAGGCGGAACAGCAGGCAAAGCAGCTCCGCCGTGAGGCAGCCGAAGAGAAGGCCGCTGACGCTGCGTCACTTGACGAGGCAAGGAACAAGTGGCAGGAGCATGTAGCGACGGTCAAGAGCCACATTCAGGAGCGGAAAGCCGAGCATGACGTGAAACGCGCCGAGCACAACGCGGACGATGCGGAGCGCTACGCGTCGTTCGCGATCGACTACGCCGCTGCCACGATCCTGGAGGCGGAATCTGCCTCACTGGACGCGTTGCTGGCACGTGCGGAAGCCGAAGCCTTGGCCAGCAGGTAGGAGGAGCAAGATCGGCGGTCTGCCGACCTTGCGCGAGTACGACCGCCGCTTCGTAGGAGGTGGCGGTCTTCTCGTATCTGGTGGCGATGCCGCGGAAGCCATTCAGTTGGTCAAGGAGCCGACCGTGGAGCAGAGCGGCTGGCTGTCCATGCGCGATTTCGGACAATCGGACGCTTCCGGCAGGTTACGGATTCCTCATTGTCTGGTGGACAGACAGTGAGCTGGTCATGATGGGAGCATGACGTTGGCTGCGCGTGCGCTCACACAACTGGCGACCTGGCCCGACCTCGCCGTGGTGGAACCGAGCTGCGGGACCGGCCGTGCACTCGTCTCGGCCCACGGCGAGATCGCCCACTTTCATTCCGACCAGGACGTTGACCTGCACCTCACGGCGCGGGCCATCCGGCGGTTCGAAGAGCACCTCATGGGCGAGCCGGCCGTCCGGCTCACGCCCGGCTCGCAATGGGTGACGCTGCGCCTGGACGTCGCCGCCGATATCGACCTGCTCATGACCTTGGTCAGCCTGACCCTGCAGGCCCATCAGGCATGGCCGGTTCCCGGCGACGGCCCACGCGCACCCTGCAACGACCAACACTTTGAGGCTTCCCGCATGAGAATCTCGGCGGAAGCCGAGTAGCACCCCCTTTTTTCAGGCAGGTGGCACCGTGGCGGACAAAGCAGCACGCGAAGAAGACGCTATCCACGGAGTGGTGGAGCGCTTGAACGATGCCTTCAGCGGGGCCCACGGCCAGGCCGAGGTCGAAGCAGCCGTGGCCCAAGCTCACGCCTCGTTCGCGGACCGGCCGGTACGCGAGTTCGTCCCCGTGCTGGTCGAACGCAAGGCGCGGAGCATCCTCAAGGATCACGCCGCCGACGCTGACGAAGCGTAGCCAGAAGACGGACAGTCGGTGAGGCCCCGTCCCCTGCGTCTGTGCCGGTCATCTGCCGATGAGCGCATTGGTCTCTCAAGGCCACACGCCCGTCGGGTGGCACCGGACGGAGCTGACTCGTAGCAGTTGACGGTGGGATGAGTTATGGGATTGGTCCAGGAAGACCAGCGGCTAGGGGAAGATCTTCAGGCCCGTATCGCCGCCATTGATCCAGAGTCGAAGCGAGCCACGATTCGGGGCTTGCGTGAGCAGGTGCTCGGGTTCTTCTGCGTTGCCCTCGGGCTAGTTGTGCAGAGCGTCGTTGACCTGGCCTTCTAGTCCCGGAACCAACTTCCACTCCTCAACCCACCACTCTCCCCAGCTCCCATCCCGTCCGCCGTCGACCCACAGTCCGTGGAGCGGGCGTGGTTCCTGGCGTCCAGGTGGAGCGCGCCACTGTACGAACGACCTGGACGCCAGGGGCCGCGTCTGCTCGGCTTTGCCGAGCCCCCGCCGGGCATGTTCCCGCCCGGCTACGACCCCACCGACGGCCCCGACTACCCCGCCGGCTCGTGATGGCCCGCCCCGCGTTCCGCGTGGACGCCGTCCTCGTCCAGGCCGTCATCGCCGGCGCTCTGTCCTTCGCCCACCTGCACGACCTCGCTGACGCCGCCGGACAGGACGGCTGGAAAGCCTGGGCCTACCCCATCTCGGTGGACCTGCTCCTGGTAGCTGCCTGGCGACGGCTACGCAGTGAGGGGCCGTCCCGGCTGGCCTGGTGCTGGTTCCTCATCGCCCTGGTCGCGTCACTAGGTGCGAACGTGGCCACCGCCGGGTTCCTCGATCTGGCCCACCCGCCGGCCTGGCTGCGGTTCGGCATCGCGGGCTGGCCTGCCCTCGCCTTCCTCGGCGGCACCCTCCTCGCCCACTCCCACGCCCCCGAGGACCCAGAGCCGGCTCGGCCGGCCCCCACGGTCCCGGTCCCGGAGCCGGAGGTCGAGCGGGAATCCGCCCCCGATCCGGCACCGCTTCCCGCGGCCGACGACACCCCGGCGCTGGCCCCCGCTCCCCCGGCTTCGCTGTCTGCGTCGGTCCCGGCCGCGCTGGTCGACCACGCTCGCAAGCTCGCCGCCGACCACCAGGCCCGCACCGGCGCCCGGATCGACACCGACACCCTGCGCGCCCGCCTCGGCGTCCCGCCCCAGCTCGCCGACGCCATCGCCGCCCAACTCGCCTGACCCGGAAGGAGAACCCGTCATGCCTGCCCGCGACCACTTCCACTCCGTGATGCGGATCGGCCCCGTGCAGATCGGTACCCACCGCGACCGCCACGGCCACACCAAGCACGCCACCGTGTGCACAAACGACCACTGCGGATGGTCCGCCGACTACTCCAGCCAGACCGCAGCCCAGCTCGCCGCCCGCACCCACCGCTGCACCGCCCGATAGGAGCCCGCCGTGGACGTCCCGCTCTGGTTCGCCCTGATCATCGTCGCTGGCTCGGCGTCAAGCTCATCCGCCCGCCCTGGTGGCTCGTAGCCGTCCTCCTGCTCGGCGGCTACCTCCTCGCCGACAGCCTGCTCGCCCCCGCCATCGACACCGCCGTCAAGTAACCACCCACGAAGGGAGATCCACCATGCTCCGCCCCAAGGTCCCCACGATGCCTCAGCCCACCGGCCTCGTGACCCCGCCCGCCGCGGTCGTCGAACCGACCGCCGTCATCCAGCACGCTCCGACCGTCGCACCCATGGCGGCCCCGGCTCCGGCTCGGCCGACCGTGCAGCTCACCCCCGGTGCCGTCATCGCCCTCGTCGGCAGCGGAACCGCCGTGGTCCTGGTCGTCGGCGCCGTCCTGGTCTCGATGCTCCTCGCGGTCGCCATCACCGGCGCATCCATCGCGATCTGCGCCCTGGTCATCCGCTCGCTCATCAGTGCCGAGGGCAAGCCGCTGACCGGCCTCCGGACGGTGCCACAAGCCGCCAAGCATCGCCGCCGTCCGGATGGCCCACGCACCCCCTTCCAACCGCAACGAAGGAGAACCGTGGACACCCAAGCCCTCGCCGCAGTCCTGCCGTTAGTCGGCTGGGCCGCCCACTCCGGGCTCCTCCCCCACCGCCTCGCAGCCGCCCGCCGCGACCCGCTCACCGGTCTGCACACCCGGGCCGGATGGACCGCCCGCGCCACTCGCCTCATCCGCCGGCACTCGGACGCGCTCGTCGTTCTGGTCGACCTGGACGGCTTCAAGACCCTCAACGACACCTACGGCCACCCCGCCGGAGACACCGCGCTCACCGTGGCCGCCTCCCGTCTCACTGCCTGGTGCGGCCGACACGGGATCGCCGGACGGCTGGGCGGAGACGAGTTCGTCGCCGTCATCGACCAGGCGGCCGGGCCCGACCTCACTGATCTGGGCCGCGATCTGCACCGGCCATTCCTTTACGCCAGGCAGTCGTTGCCGCTCGCCGCGTCCGTGGGCTCCTGCCGTCTGACGGACCTGCCCACTCGGACGCTTCCCTGCGCCCTGGCTGCTGCCGACGCCGCCATGTACGCGGCCAAGGGACGCGCCGCTCGCCGTGGGCAACGCCCCGTCTCTCACTGACCGGCCTCCGGGCGGCGCACAAGCCGCCAAGCATCGCCGCCGCCCGGACGGTCCGGCCCCTTCCAACCGCAATCGAAAGGAACCCACAGCATGACGCACCGCACCCGACCCAGGTCCCGGATCTGCGCCAACTGCGACGGCTTCGCCTCCGCCGCCATCACCCTCGGCAGCCGCAACCGACGTGGTCACCTCCGGACCATCACCGCGCACTGCCCGGCCTGCCACGGCACCGGCACCACGACCCGCCCCGCCGTGCGCCAGGCGGTGAGCGTCTGATGCCCCGCAACTGGAGCCTGGGAGTCAGCCGCATCCCATCCGACGAACTCGACGGCGACATCGACCGCCTGAAGAAGATCGCCAAGGCGCACCAACTGCACGACAGCGACCGGCCCGCGAACGCCACCCGCTCGGGCCGCTCCTCCAACGAGGCGTCCAGCAGCAGCGCCGGCACCCCTCAGAAGCGGGGATGGCGCCGTTGAACCTCGAGACCCAGCTCGACCCGACCACCCTCGGCGACTTGCTGAGGGTGGCTTCGGCCGACGACTTCGACCGCTGGCACGACCAGATCCGGCGCACCGGCGGCTGCGCCGACCCCATCCACCTCACCGGCTGGACCCTCACCAAGGACAAAACCGCCGGGCAAACCCTCCACCACTACTCGACCGAATCCGAGCCGGGCGGACGGCTCCGCCTCGCGTGCGGCAACCGGCGCGCCTCCCGCTGCCCCTCCTGCGCCTGGACTTACGCGGGCGACACCTACCACCTCATCCGCGCGGGCCTGGCAGGCGACGACCGCCGCGACATCCCCTCCACCGTCCGCGACCACCCCCGCGTCTTCGCCACCCTCACCGCCCCCTCCTTCGGCCCCGTCCACAACCGCCCCGACCACGGCGTCTGCCGCTGCGGCACCCGACATCCGGCCGACGATCCCGCGCTCGGCACAGCTCTCGACCCGGAGACCTACGACTACGCGGGCGCCGTCCTGTTCAACAACCACGCAGGCGACCTTTGGCAGCGCTTCACCACCCGCCTCCGCCGCGAGATAGCCGCCCGCGCCGGCCTCACCCGCCGCCAACTGCCCGACCACGTGCGGCTGTCGTACGGCAAGGTCGCCGAGTTCCAAAAGCGCGGCGCCCTGCACTTCCACGCCGTCATCCGCCTCGACGGACCGAACGGCCCCGACACCCCTCCCCCGTCCTGGGCGAGCGCCGGCCTCCTCACCGACGCCATCCACGCCGCCGCAGCCCACTCCTACACCTCGGTCTCCGTCCCGGCCGCCGAGGACCAGCCCGCCCGCACCTTCCGCTGGGGCACCCAGCTCGACGTCCGCCCCGTGAAGGCGTTCGGCGACGGCTCCGACATCACCGAGCAGGCGGTCGCCTCCTACGTGGCGAAGTACGCCACCAAGGCGGCCGAGAACACCGGCACCCTCGACCGCCGCATCGGCGAACTCGCCGAACTCGACCGCCACCAGATCCCCGACCACACCCGCCGACTCATCGAGGCCTGCAAGCAGTTCGACCCGCTCTACCCCGACCGGCGCCTGTGGGGCCTGGGCTCACATGCTCGGCTTCCGCGGCCACTTCTCCTCCAAGTCCCGCCGCTACTCCACCACCCTCGGGGAGCTCCGCCAGGCCCGCGCCGACTTCCGCGCCGCACAGGAACGCGACGCCCTCGGCCTCGAGGACCGCGAGCCGGACACCGTCCTCGTCCTCGCCGACTGGCAATACGCCGGCCACGGCCACACCCCCGGCGAATCCGCCCTCGCCGCCACCATGCCCGCGACCTCCAGCACAACCGCGAGACCGCCCGCGAGGCCTTGGCAGAGCTGGAAGGAGCTACGCCATGACGACGTCCGCTGTGAGGTCGCGAGACGAAAAGCTCACCCTCGCCGAAGTCTGCGAGGAGCTGAAGATCTCCCGGTCCACCTTCTACGACTGGCGGGCGAAGAGGCGTGCGCCCCGTTGCATCAAGCTCCCGAACGGCGACCTCAGGATCCGGCGGAGCGATCTCGATCACTGGCTCGACGACCGTGAGGACGCCGCCTGATGGAGACCACGTACGACGTGAAGGTCTACAAGATCCTCACCTACAAGGGCACACGGAAGACCACGTACACCGTGCGTTGGGTCGTCGCGGGCAAGCCCTGGCATGAGCCCTTCGGCACTGTCGCCCTCGCCGAGGGATTCCGCTCGGAACTCATCCGGGCGACGGGCAAGGGTGAGGCCTTCGTCATCGCGACCGGGCTGCCCGTTTCCCACCGCTCCAAGGCGGCTTCGATGAGCTGGTACACGTTCGCCGTCGAGTACGTGGACGCCCGCTGGCCGGAGCTCGGCGGCAACAGCCGTAAGAACACCGCCAAGACCCTGACGGCGGTCACCATCGCGCTGCTGCGCGCCCAGCCGACCCAGTTCGACCCGGTGGCCGTGCGGACCGCGTTACGCGAATGGGCGTTCAACGCGACCCGCCGTGCGGACGCCCCGCGAGACGTGGTGACCATTCTCAGGTGGGTCGAGCGCAACTCTCTGCCCGTCTCGGCCTGGGAGGAGGCGGAGAGGGCCGACGGGGTTCTGAGAGCCGTCGACACGCGCCTCGACGGCAAGCAGGCGGCGGCCTGGTCCAGGAAGCGCCGCCGCCGGATCCTCAACGTGGTCATGAAGCACGCGATCCGGCGGCACGTCCTGCGGACCAACCCGCTCCCCAAGGGGAAGGAGTCGACGGCTGTCGCCAAGACCAGCAACGCCGTAGACAAGCGGTCCTTGGTGAACGCGGAACAAGCGGCGGCGCTCCTCGACTGGATCGGGCGCCGGCCTCGTGGAGGGCAGCGGCTGCACGCGTTCTTCGCCACGCTCTACTCCTGCGGCCGGAGGAAGCCGTAGCCATGCGAGTGCAAGACGTGACGCTTCCCGCCCCCGACGCCGCGGACCAGTGGTGCGAGCTGCTGATCCACACGGCTACCCCGGAGGTCGGCAAGCAGTGGACCGACACCGGAGAGATCCACGAGGAACGCGATCTGAAGGGCCGTGCCGAGGGTGAGACCCGCACCGCACCAGGGCATCCCGCGCTCACGCGCGTCTTGCGGCAGCACGTCGAGGACGAGCAGCTCAAGCCCGGTGATCTCCTGTTCCAGGGGGAGACGGGCGGGATTCTCGCCGGGTCGGTCATCCGTCGGGCGTGGCGCAGTGCACGCAAGGCCGTCCTGCCCCCGCACGTCTTCGACTCGCCCACGGGAAGGCGGGTGTACGACAACCGACACACGCGCCTGACCAAATGGCTCAACGACGGGATTCCACCCGCCCAGGTGGCGGACTGGGCCGGGAACAGCGTCCCGGTGCTCCTGGCGACCTACGCGCGATGCGTCGAGGACAGCTCCCTGACTTGAAAAGGCGCCTCGAAGCCGCCGGAGATCTCCCCGAGCCTCCTGGCGCCGGCTGACCCCCTGCGCCGAAAACTTCGACACGTATTCGACAGGGCCACCCGCGAAACCCCGGTGACAGCCGTACGGCCCCGGACCTCCCCCTTGATCATTGGGGAAGTGTTCGGGGCCTCGCCGTATCGAGTGAAACGTACTCCGACCAGCAAAAAGCCCTCCCGAACGGGAGGGTGGAGACTGGCGCCCCCGGCAGGACTCGAACCTGCGGCCAAGCGCTTAGAAGGCGCCTGCTCTATCCACTGAGCTACGGGGGCCGGGTGTGTCGGCCTGTGTCCTGGTGCCCGGGTGTGGGCTGATCCGTGACCTTGCCGGGGACAAGGATAGGGCTCCCGCATCCCCGTCCCTCATTCTTCGCCTCCGTGGCTCGATGTGGAGGTTCAGTGAAGCGGTCCTGATAATCGCAGGCGGGTACGAATCGTGCACCGCTTTTGGCGTCTCGCGCATCGGGTGTTGTGCACTCGTTATGCCTGCGCCCCAGTCATCCCTTCCGCCCCGTGTGTCCTGTCGGCGCGCAGACATACCCATATGCTTCAGAAAGACTCCAAAATTGGGCATTCTTCACATGTGGTGACCTTGGACGTACGGCCCCAGCTGCTCGATGCACTTTCCGCCCTGCGCGACCGTGTCGCCGCCGCACGCTTTCCGCTGCCCCTGGCGGGGGCTCTACGCGCGCGTGCCAACCGCGACGAACTGCTCGCACAGCTCGACGACTATTTGGTGCCCCGGTTGAGGGAACCCGAAGCACCGCTTCTCGCCGTCATCGGAGGATCCACCGGTGCAGGCAAGTCGACCCTCGTCAACTCCCTTGTGGGGCGCCGGGTCAGCGAGGCGGGCGTACTGCGCCCGACGACCCGTACGCCGGTGCTCGTGTGCCATCCGGAGGACCATCACTGGTTCAGCGGCATGCGCGTACTGCCCCAGCTCACGCGCGTGTGGGTGCCCCATCGGGAGCCCGGCGACGATCTCCCCGCCCTCACCGACCGCGGGGAGCGGGTGTTGCGCATCGAGACCGCCGACACACTCCCCCGCGGTCTCGCCCTCCTCGACGCGCCCGACGTCGACTCCCTGGTGGCCGACAACCGCGTGCTGGCCGCCGAACTGATCTGCGCGGCCGACATCTGGGTGATGGTCACCACGGCCGCACGGTACGCCGACGCCGTGCCCTGGCATCTGCTGCGCACCGCCAAGGAACACAGGGCGACCCTGGTGACGGTCCTGGACCGGGTGCCGCACCAGGTGGTCTCCGAGGTCTCGCGGCAGTACGGCGCGCTGCTCGCCAAGGCCGGACTCGGCGAGGTACCCCGCTTCACCGTGCCCGAACTGCCCGAGTCCGCCTGGGGCGGTGGCCTGCTGCCGGCCACCGCCGTCGCACCGCTGCGCACCTGGCTCACGCACCAGGCCCAGGACCCGGGCGCCCGACACGGCGCGATGGCCCGTACGGCCCACGGAGTCCTCGACTCCCTGAAGTCGCGGATGCCGGAACTGGCCGGCGCCACCGCCGCGCAGTACGCCGCCGCGACACGGCTCACCGCCGCCGTCGACGGGGCGTACGACAGCGAACACACGCGCGCCAAGGGGCGTCTGCAGGCCGGGGCCGTGCTCTCCGGGGACGCCCTCAAGCGCTGGCGCGCCTATCCCCTCGACTGCACCGCCGACGAACTGCTGGACGCGCTCGTGGAGAGCCTGTCCGCCCTGCTGTTGTGCTCCGTCACGGCCGCCGACGAACGCGTGGACGAGGCCTGGCGCCGCGAACCGGCGTCGGGAGCACCGGGGCTGACGGATCGTGATCCCGCACTGGAGAGCGCCGAGCACCGGATCGGCCTGGCCGTACGACGCTGGCGGCGCGTCCTGGAGGAGTACGCCGAGGACGAAGTGCGCGACCTCGACAAGAGCGTCGCGCCGGACGCCGCGGTGGTGGCCGCGCTGGTCGCCACCGCGCTCCTGGGCGGCCGCAGGGCACGCAGCGCGGGCGAGGGGCTCGCCGAGCGGATCGGGGCGCACGGCGCGCTGCGGCTGCGCGACAAGGGCGGCCGGCTGCTCACGGACTTCATCGACAAGGCCCTGCACGCCGAGCGCGAGCGCCGTCTCGCGCCCCTCGAAGCTCTCGACGTCCATCCAGAACCCCAGGCCGAACTCATCGCCGCGCTGTCCGTACTGCAGAAGGAGAGGTGACCGCGGTGACTGCCGTCACTGACCACACGGATCAGGCCGACCGTCCCGGAGACAAGCGCCCCGGGGACGGCCGTCCCGGAGACGCCCGCTCCGAGGACGGCGCCCCCGAGAACGTTCCCTCCGCGGCGGGCGCCGAGGGCCACGACCGGGCCGAGGGCGCTCCGGAGAACGGTCGCCCGGAAGCGGCGAGTTCTGGGGCTGGGTCCCCGGAACTCGCCGAGAAGACCGAGGGCGACACGAGCAGCGACGGAGGCCGGGCCGCGCGGAGCGCCGACGCGCCGGGGAAGGACGCCCCGGAGGACGCCTCCGACACGAATCCCCGCGCGCGCGGGGAGGGCGACCACCCCGCGCGGGCGGAGGACGGACCCGTCTGGGACGACGGCCTCATCGCGCGCCGCGTGACCGAGACGGCCCCCGGCAGGTACCAGACGCCGGTGGTGGAGACCGCGGCCCCGGTCCCTGCCCTGCCCGCCCCCCTCGCGTACGACGGGCCGCTGCGCTCGCGCCTGGACGCGCTCCGCGAGCTGGTGGGTCTCTCCCGCACCCGGCTCGACAGCAGGACACTCGCGGAGGCGGGCCGGGTCCTGGACGAGGCTGCCGTCCGCCGCAGGCTCTCCGGCGAGCACACCGTCGTCGCGATCGCCGGGGCCACGGGCAGCGGGAAGTCGCAGCTCTTCAACGCGCTCGCGGGCGTGGCCATCTCGGAGACCGGCGTACGCAGGCCGACGACCTCGGCCCCCATCGCCTGCAGTTGGAGCGACGGCGCGGCCACCCTGATCGACCGGCTCGGCATCCCCGGGCGGCTGCGCAGACGCCCGCTGCAGAGCGCGGAGGCGGAGGCACAACTGCGCGGCCTGGTCCTGGTCGACCTGCCCGACCACGACTCCGCGGCCGTCCAGCACCGCGAGCAGGTGGACCGCGTCCTGGCGCTCGTCGACGCGGTCATCTGGGTGGTCGATCCGGAGAAGTACGCGGACGCCATCCTCCATGAGCGCTATCTGCGGCCCCTGGCCGGGCACGCGGAGGTCACCTTCGTGGTCCTCAACCAGGTGGACCGGCTTCCCGGCGAAGCCGCCGACCAGGTGCTCGACGATCTGCGGCGGCTGCTCGACGAGGACGGCATCGCGCTCGGCGAGTACGGCGAACCGGGGGCGACCGTCCTCTCGCTGTCCGCGCTCACCGGGGAAGGGATCCCCGAACTTCGCGAGTGTCTCGGCCAGTTCGTGGCCGAACGCGGTGCCGCCGCACGGCGGATCTCGGCCGATCTCGACGCGGCCGCCGCACGACTGCGGCCCGTCTACGCGACGGGACGGCGGGTCGGGCTCAGCGAGGAGGCGCGCGACGAGTTCGCGGACAGACTCGCGGACGCGGTGGGCGCCGTCGCGACCGGTGAGGCCGCCGAGCGGGCCTGGCGCCGCAACGCCAACCGCGCGTGCGGCACGCCCTGGCTGCGGCTGTGGCGCTGGTACCAGGACCGGCTCGAACCCCAGACCGGTCGGCTGCCCGTGCGCACCCCCGCGGACGAGGAGGCCACCGCGCGCCAACGCGTCGAGCAGGCGGTGCGGACGGTCGCGGACCGGGCCGCGTACGGCCTGCCCGCGCCCTGGGCCCAGGCGGTACGCGAGGCGGCCGTACGCGGCGCTCAGGGGCTGCCCGAGGCGCTGGACGACATGGCGACGCGCGCGACGACACCGGGCGGACGGCCGCCGCGGCCCGGCTGGTGGCCCGTCGCGGTGCTCGCACAGGCCTCGATGACGATCCTCCAGGTCATCGGCGGGCTCTGGCTGGTGGGGCAGATCGTCGGAGTCATGTCGCCGAATCTCGGGGTTCCGGTGCTGTTGATGGTGGCGGGCATCATCGGCGGCCCGGCCGTGGAGTGGAGCAGTCGGATGGCGGCGCGAGGACCGGCCCGGCGCTACGGCCTCGAAGCGGAACGCCGGTTGCGCGAGGCGGCTTCCGGATGCGGAAGAGCCCGGGTTCTGGACCCCGTGGCCGCGGAGCTGTTGCGGTACCGCGAGGTACGGGAGCAGTACGGGCGGGTCATGGGAACGGCGACGGCGGGTGCCCCTGTCAGGTGACGCGGTTTTCCACAACCGGCCGGTAGTACACAGCGCTCGGCGGGCCCGGCCCGGCGGAGGCAGTCTGATCCCGCGGCGATCGCAGCGCATGCGCTCGCCGCGGCAGACGCATTCGCACGGGAGGGATTCACGATGAACGAGACGATGGTGTGCGCGGTGGGCAATGTGGCGACACGGCCCGTGTACCGGGAATTGGCGAACGGCGCGTCGGCGCGGTTCCGGCTGGCGGTGACCTCGCGGTACTGGGACCGCGAGAAGAGCGGGTGGACGGACGGGCACACCAACTTCTTCACGGTGTGGGCCAATCGCGCGCTCGCCACGAACGTGGGGGCCTCGGTGTCGGTGGGCGATCCCGTCATCGTGCAGGGCAGGCTGAAGGTGCGCACCGAGACCCGCGACGGGCAGAGCTGGACGTCGGCGGACATCGACGCGGTGGCGATCGGCCACGACCTCTCCCGCGGTACGTCGGCCTTCCGGCGTCCGTCCAAGGAGGGCGAGCCGGCTTCGGCGCACCGGCCTGAACCCAGTTGGGAATCGGCACCGGACGCTCGGCCGGAGGACGTGTCCCAACAGCATCCCGAGCCCGCCGGGGTGACGTGATGTCAGAGACAGCCATGATCTGACCGAACTGCGGCTTATCGACAAATACGCACCGCAGAATCTCGTGGATTTGTCGATAGGCCCAGCTCACGGGCGTGCTTGCGATAACGATTCCGAGTCGGATCGGTTATCGGACGACATGACCGGGGAGTGCGATGCGGCACTTCCTTAGGATGCCCAACACAGCTCTCGGGGCTTCTGATTCTGCTGGCGGGACCGTCCCCCATGTCAAAGGGTCCTGCCTGAAGGGGAATTCTGTGTCTTCTGCGTTCTCGGTGTTGTCCACGCGCGGGCGTGGGGCGGCCCGCCTCGCCGCCGCGGCGTTGGTGTGGGGGCTCGCCGCCGCGGGGACGATCGCCTGCGCCGGTACGGCCGTCGCCGACGGGACACCGCAGAGCCAGGGGGGAGCGACCGCCACCCTGGGCGAGCTGAAGACCTACGGCTCCGCGGTCGTCCACGACAACGGCGAGGACTCCTGGGTCTCGGCCGGTCTGTTCGAGATGTCCGTCGACGACGGCGGCATGCTGCAGACCTACTGCATCGACCTCCACAACCCGACGCAGCGGGACGCCAAGTACCAGGAGACCTCCTGGAGCGGCACGTCGCTGAACGGCAACAAGGACGCGGGCAGGATCCGCTGGATCCTGCAGAACTCCTACCCGCAGGTGAACGACCTGGCGGCGCTGGCCGAGAAGGCCGGTGTCACCGGCCTCACCGAGCAGGACGCGGCGGCCGGCACCCAGGTGGCCATCTGGCGGTACTCGGACGGCGCCGACGTGGACGCGGCGGACCCGCAGGCGGAGAAGCTCGCGGACTATCTGCAGAAGAACGCGCGGAACCTTCCGGAGCCCGCGGCCTCGCTGACGCTCGACCCGGCCGCGGTCTCCGGCCACGCGGGCGAGCGGCTCGGCCCGGTCACGGTGCACACCAACGCGGACAGCGTGTCGGTGACGCCGCCCGCGGACACCGCCGCCAGCGGCGTGAAGGTCGTCGACAAGGACGGCAAGGCGGTCACCGCCGCCGCCGACGGCAGCAAGCTCTTCTTCGACGTCCCGAAGGACAGCCCCGACGGTTCCGCGTCGCTCGGCGTGCAGGCCTCCACGACCGTGCCGGTCGGCCGCGCCTTCGCCTCGGAGACGCGTAGCCAGACGCAGATCCTCGCTGGCTCCAGCGAGTCCACCGTCGCCGCCGCGGCGGTCGCCGACTGGGCGGAGAAGGGCGCGATACCCGCCCTGTCCGCCCAGAAGAACTGCGGCAAGGGTGGCGTGGACATCACGGCCGCCAACAAGGGCGACGAGCCGTTCACGTTCGAGCTGATGGGGATCGAGCACACCATCGAGGCGGGCGTGTCCCAGCGGATCACCATCCCGCTGCAGGAGGACCAGGCGTACGACTTCACGATCGCCGGCCCGAACGGCGTCGAGAAGCGCTTCAAGGGCGTGCTGGACTGCCAGACCCAGGGCGGGGCGAGCGACATCTCGACCCAGACGCTCAGCGAGCCGAGCCCGGCGTCGGTCGGCGGCTCCGGCGGGGGCACCGACCTCGCCGAGACCGGCGGCTCCAACGCGACTCCGGTCATCGCGGGCGTGGCCATCACCCTCGTCGTGATCGGCGGGGCAGTGGTCGTCCTCCTCCGCCGTAAGCAGACACCGCCGCAGGACTGACGCAAGCGGACACCGCCGTAGGACTGAACGGGCCCGGAATCCCGGCCGACCAGTCACGCAGTCACGCAGTCACGCGGTCACGCGGTCACGCGGTCACGCGGCAGGGTTCCGGCCATGGCACGGCATCTCATGTGGTGATCCATGAGGTGCCGGAGCGTGGCCGTGGGGGCCGCCGCCCGGCCGACGGGAGTCGACACCGGCGGGGCGGCGGCCACGCACCGGACAGGTGCTAGGAGCGGGCGCTCCGGCCGCGCACGACGGCGAATCCGGCCGCGATCAGGCCGAGGACGCCGACGACGAGGCCCGCCGTGCCCAGAGCACGCGCGGTGGAGTCACTGCTCTTGTCGCTCGCGGTCGACTCCTCGCCCTCCGAGCCCTCCGACGAGGACGAGGCCGAGGAGGACGAGGACGCGTCGGATCCGGCGGCCCCGTCCGAGCTCTCCTCGGCCGCGCCCTTGGCGGTGAGGGTCAGTACCGGAGCGGGGTTCTCCGGCTCCTCGCCGCCCTTCTTCGCCTCCTCGATCCAGCGGGCGACATTGCCGTCCGAGTAGGTCTGGAGCGTCTTGAAGCTCAGCTGGTCGGTGTCGTCCGGCAGTTGGCCGAAGGCGACGTCGAAGTCCTGGAACTCGCCGTGGCGAATCCTGCCGCCGGTCCAGGTGATCTCGGAGACGGCGTCGGTGATCGTGCCGTCGTCCGTCTTGATCGGCTTCTTCAGCTTGATGGTCGTCACCTTCGCGGTCCAGCCCGCCTGCGGGGTGACCAGGACGCCCAGGACCGGGTGATCGGTGGGCAGGAAGACCTGCACCTTGGTGGTGCTGGCGGTGTCCTCCTCGTTGGGGACACGGAAGCTCAGGACACCGTCCGTGGCTCCCTTGACATAGCTCCCGGGGTGGACCGTCACATGCGCGAAGGCCGCGCCGGCGGCGGCGAGTACGCCCGCGGTGGTGAGAGCGGCGAGCGTGCCGGTCCGGCGCAGGGTGGTGCTCATCGGGGACATCTGGGTAACTCCGTACGGAAGGGGAACGTGGTCAGGGCGTGTACGCGAGCCCTGCCGGCGGTCCCCGACGGGAGACGGCGTGCCGCAGCAGTGCCTGCCGGAGCGACCACGGTTCGGCCGGCGTCCGGTCCGCGGCGTCCTCGCGCGGCCGGAGGGGAGACAGCCCCCTCCGCACCCTCCACCAAGCGGCGAGCCCCGGCACCAACGCGACCGCCCGGCGCAGCAGGGACCACAGGGCGGCCTCGCCGCGCCGCAGCCACCAGGTCGCCAGCAGGGCGGCGGCGACGTGCGCGGCCGTGGCATGGGGCGTCAGGGCGTGGGTGTGCGGATGCGTCATGTACGCCCCGTGCATGGTCATCGCCATGCGCGGCCGGGCGGCCTCGAACCCGAGGTGGAGTCCGGCCTGCGCGGCCAGCATGGCGCCGCCTATCCCGAAGAGGGACCGTTCCCGGCCGCCCAGCGGACAGCCGGCGGCGAAGACGGCGAGGAGTCCCGCACCGTCCGCCCAGCCCGGCGGGGCCTGTCCGGTGGCGAGCACATGCCCCCCTGCGGCCAGCAGCACGCACAGCGCGGCGAACACCGCCGCGCGCAAGCTCCGTACCGCCAGGGACGCCCTCATGAAGCCCAGATACTGCCATGGGGAGCGAGTGACCGTCGCGGCTTCCCCCCGAGGCGTCGGTCACGGACCGCCCGGCTCCCCGGGCCACCGCTCGGGTAGGGTCCGGCTGAGCCTCGGAGGGATCTGACATGCGACTTCGTTGTGCCGTGCTGGACGACTATCAGGGCGTCGCGACCGAGATCGCCGACTGGTCGCCCGTCGCGGACACCGTGGAAGTCACCGCGTTCGACCGGCACTTCGCCGACGAGGAGACGCTGGCCGCCGCGCTGGCGGACTTCGACATCGTCGTCACCCTGCGCGAACGCGTGCCCTTCCCGGCCTCTCTGCTGGCGCGGTTGCCCAGGCTGAAGCTGTTGATCGCCTCCGGTATGCGCAACACGGTGATCGACTACGCGGCCGCCGAGGCGCACGGGGTGACCGTGTGCGGCACCCCGAGTTCCTCGACGCCCCCGGTGGAGCTGACCTGGGCGCTGCTGCTCGGTCTGGCGCGGGGGATCGTCGCGGAACACGACGGGTTGCGGGCGGGCGGCCCCTGGCAGAGCACGGTCGGCGCCGATCTGCACGGCCGTCGGCTCGGCCTGCTCGGTCTGGGCAGGATCGGCGGGCAGGTGGCGCGGGTGGGCCTCGCCTTCGGCATGCAGGTCAGCGCGTGGAGCCGGAATCTCAGCACGGAGCGGGCCGACGAGGTGGGGGTGGAACTCGCCCCCTCCATGGAAGAGCTGCTGGCGGGCAGCGACTTCGTCTCCGTCCACCTCGCGCTCGGCGACCGCACCCGGAGCCTGATCGGCGCCGCCGAACTGGCCCTCCTCAAGCCGACCGCCTTTCTCGTGAACACCTCGCGCTCGGCGATCCTCGACCAGGACGCGCTGCTGGCCGCGCTGCACGCGGGGCGGATCGCCGGAGCGGGCCTCGACGTGTTCGACGTCGAACCCCTGCCCGCCGACCACCCGATGCGCTCGGCCCCCCGACTGCTGGCCACCCCGCACCTCGGCTATGTGTCGCGTTCCAACTACGAGACGTACTACGGAGCGGCGGTCGAGAACATCCAGGCGTACCTGGCGGGCACACCACTGCGCCGCCTCGGCTGACCGGGCCCGAGCGCGGGTACGACCGTCGGCCCGCCCCGATCGAAGGGTGATCCCCCGGTGAACGCCCGTGACCAGCCGTGGGTGGACGCGTTGAAGGGGGAGTGCGGCAGCGTCCGAGCCACCGCACTCATCGAGTCAAAGGAGAACGTGATGTCTCGCATCGCGAAGGCCGCCGCAGTCGTCGTGGGCACGGGTGCCGTGGCGCTCAGCGGGGCCGGTCTGGCCATGGCTGACGCCGGCGCCCAGGGCGAGGCCGTCGGCTCGCCCGGTGTTCTTTCGGGCAACGTCATTCAGGCCCCGATCAACGTGCCGGTCAACGTGTGCGGCAACACGATCGACATCGTCGGTCTGCTGAACCCGGCGTTCGGCAACACCTGCGTGAACGACGGTGGCCACCACAAGGAGCACGGAGGCTACGGCAAGGAGCACGGAGGCTACGGCAAGGAGCGCAGCGGCTACGGCAAGGAGCGCAGCGGCTACGGCAGCTGAGCCCAGGTACGCGAAAGGCCCCCGGCGGAAAGTCGCTGCCGGGGGCCTCGTCGTGCCCGCTACGCGTAGCGGTAGACGCGGCTGTGGTCCTCCATCGAGTCCGGCGTCACGCCCCAGGGGGGCATCTTCTCGTGCCGGGCGACGATGCGGCCGCGCTGGGAGTTGCCGAGACCCGGGGGCCGCTCGGGCAGATAGCGGGCGCCCGGGTGCCGCTTCTGCCAGCGGGACCACTGGAGGTCGACGAAGGCGTGGTGCAGCCAGAAGACGGGATCGTTGACGGAGGCTCCGCCCAGCATGTGGCCGCCGACCCAGCGGTGGACGCGGTTGTGGTTGCCCCAGGCGGAGTTGCCCGACCCGCGCCCCCACCCCTCCAGCCGGTTCCGGAAGCCCCGCGTGGATGTCGAGTTCCAGGGGGCCGTGTCGTAGACGGGGTCCTCCAGGGCGATGTTCAGGTCGCGCTGCGTGGGCAGTTGGAGCGGCCGCTGCGGGCGGCCGAACTCGCGCGTGAGGAACTCGCCGTCGGTCACCCCTTCCTTGATCGTCCAGTTGCCCTGCGCGTAGGCGAAGGGTCCGGTCATGACCTGCCGGTCCGAGCGCCGCCCGTCGCCGCCGAGCAGATCCTTGGTCCACGGCGCGGACTTCGTCGTACGGTCCCGCGTCCAGTCCCAGTAGGGGACGCTCACCCCTGAGTCCACGCGGCGCAGTGACCGCTCCAGGTCCAGCAGGAAACGCCGGTGCCAGGGCAGGAAGGAGGGCGCCATGTGAGCCGAGCGCAGTCCGCCGTCTCCGTCCGAGACGTAGTACTCGATGTGCATCCGGACGAACTCGTCGTACTCTCCGCGGCGTTTGATCTCCAGCATCGCGGTGACGAAGCGGCGCCGCTCCGCGCTCGTCAGTGTGCTGACGTCCTTACGCGTGTACACCATGGTGGTGGCCGCTCCCCTCCGTGCCGCTGTCCCGCGCGCCGCTTCCGCCGACGCCCCGTCCGCCGAGGCCTGGTTCCTCCGCGTCGCTTCCCCGCGCGCCGCCCGCGTCCGCGCCGGCCTCCTCGTCCTCCATGGCCCGGAGGCGCTCGGCGGGGCCCAGCTCGTCGACGGCGGCCCGCGCCGCCGCCAGCGGTGTCGGATACGACTCGTAGTGGTCCACCATGCTGAGGTAGCCGCCGTCCGCGCGGCGCATCAGATGCAGCGGCCGGCCGTCCACCGTGACCTGCCACTCGCCGCCGGAGACCGCGGCGGCCGTGCCGTCCGAACCGCTCTTCGTGCCGAGGATGTGCCGACCGCGGTACACCTCGTCGAAGGAGAGGTCCTCGGACCGGAGCGGGTGCGGCGGCCGCGAGGCCGCGACGACCGGGGCCAGTGCCACGCCGACGGCCGACACGAGCAGTCCACGCATCGCACCGCGCCGGGTCACCGCCGCTCCACCCGCCACACGCGCCGCCCCGCGGCCGCGTCCCCGGGCACCTGGCTCGCGCCTCGGTACTCTGCTCGACACCCAGCTGACGAACATGCTTCTCTCCTCGACGGATTCAGGCGGATTCGGTCGGCTTCAGCAGGGTTCAACGACGGCGGCCCCCGATGGTTCGGTCGGCAGGCCCGGTCCGGACACCCGGGCCTGCTCCCCCGCAAGGGCTAGGCCCCCGAGCCCATCTCCAGGTTCGCCCCCGGCACGGTCTTCAGCAGCGGTGCGAGCACGGCGGCCTGAGGCCGCTTCAGGCCGGGAAGGCCGAGGTGGTCGGGGTTCGGCGCGCCGAGCGGGGAGTCCAGGGACAGTCCGGGGGTCAGCGTCCGCAGGTCGGCCGCGGGTGCGGCAAGACCGAGGTGGTCGAAGCCGTCACCGAGGACGTGCGGGAGGGGCGCGCGGACGTCCGCCCCGGGCAGCCCCCCGCTGAGCGGCACTTGCGGAACCGCCCGGTCGGGGATCATCCGGCCCTCGACGTACCGGGGCCCCTCGAGCCCGCCCGGGAGAGGAACCGGCAGTTCACCCGCGATCCTGGGCGCTTTCAGGCCGAGGGCCTGCTCGACACCGTTCAGCGGCACGGGGATGGGGACCGTTTCGGCCGCGACGGCGGGGGTCGCGGCGGCGGCACCCACCACCGCCGCCACACCGGTCATGACGGCGGCGAGAGTTCCTCGTGTGGTCGGCTTCATCTCAGGTACGGTCCCTTTCAGGATTCGGGGGCTCAGCGTCCGTACCGCGTAACGATTCCGGGAACGTCATCAGCTCAAGATTCCCCCGACGGACTCATTAGTCGTCCGATAGGGAGAATCAGCTAGTCCAGAAATCCCACCAGCGGGTGAGGATCAGCATGCCGATGACACCGATGTGCAGCACCGGAAGAACCCAGGTGAATTCCTCGAGGAATCCCTTCAACCATTCCGGCGCAGGCAGAAAATCATTCCGCACATTGAACGATGTGACGTACCAGAACATGATGATGGTGGCGACCCAGGCCAGACAGCACCACAGGCAAAGGGAGTTGATCCGGTAGAACGACTGGAACTGGAGCCAGGTGCAGAATCCGACGCCGAAGAGCGTGCCCGCGTTGAAGGTCAGCCAGTACCAGCGCGGGAATCCCGCACCGGTCAGCAGGCTCACACCGACGCAGATCACGACGCCGTACGCCACCAGGCCCAGCATCGGGTTGGGGAACCCGAAGGCCGAGGCCTGGTCGCTCTTCATGATGTTGCCGCAGGAGACCACCGGATTCAGGCTGCAGCCCGGGACGAAGTTCGGGTTCTCCAGCAGCTTGAACTTGTCGATCGTGATGACCCACGCGGCCAGCAGGCCGGCCGCCCCCGTGATCACCAGCAGCAGGGCGAGGGCGCGGCTGCCGCCGGCGGTGCGCCCGTGCGCACCGCTGCCGCCGCCCGCCCCCCGTCCCGCGGCGGCCGTCATCAGCCGCGCAGGCTGCGCGCGGGCAGCAGCACGTGCGACGCGCTGAGCAGGGTCTCCTCGTCGCCCGCGAAGGCGGTCAGGGCCTCCGGCGCGACGGGCTTGCCGGGCTCGGCCACGGGCCAGGCGCGGGTGGCGAACAGGAAGTAGGCGTAGCCGCGTTCACCCACCGCGGCGAGCCACTCCGGCGGGGCGATGCACTGGGCGTTGAGGTGCGGCATCGTGACGACGGCCTGGCCGGCCTCGACGAGCAGGGTGAGCGGCAGGCTCGGCTGCCGGGAGGCGTCGATGAGCGTGTCGCCCACGGGCAGTCCGTTGTCGATCAGCAGTTGCCGGATGGCGGCCGCTGTTCCTTCCGGGCCGCCTTCGCCGTCGCCCAGGGAGTAGGCGAGGAGATAGGGCATGTCCCCGTCGGGGGCTTCACCGCTGAAAGCCATGACGGCGAGCGTGCCGAGGTCGGCACTCCGAAGAGGGCGCATTCCGCTTGAGGTTGAGGTCACCGCGGAACCTTATCGACGCACCCGTTCGGGTCCGGCCCCAATCTCACCCGCCCGGGCGATGACCAGACGGGTGACCACACGAACGAGGGACGCGGCTCGAACAGCGCGAAGGGCCGATTCCGCGGGTGCGGAATCGACCCTTTCGCCACATCGGCGTACGACGTCAGTCGTTGAAGCAGGCGTTGCCGAATGCCGGGTTGAGCGCACCGATGATCGAGACCGTGTTCCCGCAGAGATTGACCGGAACGTGCACGGGGATCTGAATGACGTTCCCGGAGGCGACGCCGGGGGAATTGACCGCGGCGCCCTCGGCACCGGAGTCCGCGACGGCGCTGCCCGCGGCGGCACCCGCGGCCATTCCGGCGGTGGCGAAAATCAGCGCGGCCTTTTTGGCAGTGTTCATTGTCAGCCCTTTCATCGGAGGTTTATCCAGAGCCTAAGGAAATGCCCGCAAGCGACGCGGAAAGACACGCGCCGAAAGAATAACGACTAGCCCTGAAGGGGAAGCCCGCCGAGAAGCTGCGCGGGGCCGCCGGACGAGTTGAGCGTCTTCGTCGCGCCGCTCACGGCGCCGAGCAGGGAGCTCTTGTTCTCGGTGTCGAGCGCGTTCGACTGGTGCTGCAGGGGCATCACGTCCTGCGCGCTGAGCGAACGCTGGCTGGTGAGGGTCTCCAGGGCGCCGTTGAGGCTGGAGGGCGTGAGGTCGGAGGCTCCGGCGGCGAACGCGGGCGCGGCGGCTCCGGCGACGACCAGGGACCCTGCGACTACAGCGGCGGCCTTGAGAGACTTCATCGTGTTCCTTTCTTCGGCGACTCATGTCACCCGAGGGAATTTCTCTTTGCGCTGCCTAACGAGCCCCGAACGCGACGGAAACTCCGCGTGCAGAAATTTCCTGCACCCCACCCGAATGAACGGTGTGTCGCATCCCCAGACAAGCCCCCGCACGCGAACGGCCGCCGCCGAGGAGCGCGGCGACGACGAAGGCGGCGAGACCCGTCACCACGGCGGTGGCCGCGGGCACGACCTGGCCGACGTCAGGACACCGCTCATGTCCGCCCCCCTCATTCGGGGACATGCGAACCGGCCGCCCTCCCTCTCGGGAGGACGGCCGGCAGAAGGGTCCGCGCTGACGTCAGTCGTTGACGCAGGTGTTGCCGAACGCGGGGTTCAGCAGACCGATGACGTTCACGGTGTTGCCGCAGACGTTGACCGGAACGTGAACGGGAACCTGCAGGACGTTGCCCGACAGGACGCCCGGGGAGTGGGCGGCCGCGCCGTGCGCGTCGCTGTCGGCGGCGGCGATGCCGGCGGTGCCGGCCACAGCGGCGGCGGCAACGGAGGTCAGGGCCAGGCCCTTCGCGATACGCGACATGGAGAAGTGCTCCTTGGAAGTCGACCAAACATCCGGGCGGGATGCCCGGCTCTGGATTCAACGCGTGGCGCTCACGCGGGTTGTGCCTCCAAAGGGGTGATCTCGCACGTGGTCGCGCTTCACGATTCCGACACACATCACAACTTTCACGCATAAATACGGACAGCCGCTAGAGTCGGGCACCTCCAAGGCGCCTTGAAGCAGGCGCCGACCGGCGTCGGAAGCGGACGGGGAGCCGGCGCACACCCATCCGAACCGCAGACCTCCGTCCGTCCGCTGGTCCAGAACCTTTTCCCCGAAAGGGCACCGCCGGTCATGCGTATTTCCCCGGGCCTGCTGCTGCGCCGTGCGATCGTGGGCTGCTCCGCCCTCGCCATCTTCTGGGCGCCTGGCGGCCCCGCGACCGCGGCGGCGCCCGCTACGGCGCCGCCCGCCACGAAGGCACCCGCCGCGGAGGCGGCGAAGCTGGCGTTCACGCGGCGCTACCGCGCCCTCCAGCACGGCGGAATCGTGCGAGCCGCGAACTCCTCGATCAGCTGCCGGAGTTCCTCGACGTCCACCCGGCCCCACGGCCCCGTGAGAACGGCCGGGATCGCCCGCGTCACGGCACCCACCTGCCCCGGTGCGCGCGCGGGCGGGTCCGCCGCGAACGGCGACTTCGACATGCTCTACATCGACGTCGACAAGGACCCGAACACCTACAACTCCAGCCGCGCGGAGGTCCGTCTGCCCAAGGGCGCGCGCGTCACGTACGCGCGGCTGTACTGGGGCGGCAACCTCCGCGTCGGCGAGCAGAAGCCGCCGAAGGACAACGGACGGGTGCTGATCGCCGAGCCCGGCGGCGCGTACAAGGATCTGCTCGCGGACAGGGTGGTCGGGCACCGGGTGGCGCACGGGGCCGACGCGTTCCAGGCTTCGGCGGACGTCACCAAGCTGGTGCGGGCGAACGGTTCGGGGCTCTACACGGTGGCCCAGGTCAATGTGGCGAAGGGCCGGTCGGCCGCCGGGGCGTGGGGCGGCTGGACGCTGATGGTGGCGTACGAGAAGAAGGCCGAGCCGCTCAGGCATCTGGCGATCTGGGACGGCTTCGCGGCGCTCGGCCCGCGTGAGGCGCAGGTCGTCCCGCTCGGCCCGATGGCCCTCCCTGAGAACGTCAAGGGCCGGGTGGGCCTGGTCGCGTACAACGGTGACCGCGGAAGCAAGGGCGACTCGCTGGCCGTCTCGACGGGCTCCGGCGCGCCGACCGTACTGGGCGACTCCGCCAACCCCCGGGACGACGTGCTGAATTCGACCATCAGCGGGTCCGGCCCCGCCGCGATCGAACGGGTGCCCGCGTACTCGAACACGCTCGGTTACGACTCGGACGTCCTCGAATTTGGCAAGGGGATCCGTCGCGGGGGTGACCAGTTGGCCTTCCGGATCGTTTCGCAGCGGGACGCGGCCTGGGTCGGAGCACTGTTCGCCGCCGTCGACGCGAAGCAGTGACGCGCGCCCCGGCGCGCCGCCCGTAAGCAAGGAACCGCGCATGCATCTGTCAACAGACCCTCCGCCGCGGGTCCTTCATGTCACGCAGCCGATCGACGGCGGTGTCGCCCGGGTGGTCACCGACCTCATCAGGGCCCAACTCGCCGCCGGAACGCGGGTGACCCTCGCCTGCCCGGACGGCAACGGCTTCGCCCGCGAGGTGCGGGCGCTCGGCGCGGACGTACGGCCCTGGCACGCGACGCGGGCGCCGGGGCCGCAGCTGGCTCAGGAGGTACGGCGGCTCGGCCGGGTCGTGGCTCGGGTGCGGCCCGACGTGGTGCACGCGCACAGCGCCAAGGCGGGGCTGGCGGCCCGGCTGGCGCTGCGCGGACGGGTACCGACGGTGTTCCAGCCGCACGCCTGGTCGTTCGAGGCCGTCGACGGTGCCGCCGCCGCGCTCGCGCTGCGGTGGGAGCGGTGGGGGGCGCGTTGGGCGTCCCGGCTGGTGTGTGTGAGCGAGGCGGAGCGCGCGACCGGTGTACGCGCCGGAATTCGCGCCCCCTGGCGGGTGATCCCCAACGGCGTCGACCCGGAGCGTTTCCACCCCGCGTCGGTGGACACCGTACGAGCCGGGATTCCGCTGCTCGACGGGGTCGATCCGGCGGCTCCGCTGGTGGTGTGCGTGGGGCGGCTGTGCCGGCAGAAGGGGCAGGACCTACTGCTGGAGGCGTGGCCCTCGGTGCTGCGGCGGGTGCCCGGCGCCCGGCTCGTGCTCGTCGGGGACGGTCCGGACGCCGCCCGGCTGCGCGCCGGGGCACCGCGTGACGTGCTGTTCGCCGGGGCCACCGCCGATGCCGTGCCCTGGTACCAGTCCGCCGATCTGGTGGTTCTGCCGTCCCGTTGGGAGGGCATGGCGCTGGCCCCGCTGGAGGCCATGGCCTGCGGGCGCCCGGTCGTGATGACGGACGTGGACGGCGCCCGCGAGAGCCTGCCGCGGGATCACGACGCCCGCTGTCTGGTGCCCTCGCGGGAGCCGGAGCCGCTGGCCGACGCGATCGGCGCGCTGCTGTCCGATCCGCTGCTGCGCGAATCACTCGGCCACCAGGGGCGCCGCCACGTACTGACCACGCACGACGTACGCCTCACGGCCGACGCGGTCGCGGGGGTGTACCGGGAACTGCTGGCCGGCCGACCGGCGCGGCACGCCGGGGGCGTCATGTGCGGGGACCACACCGAGTGCAGGGAGTCCATCCACTCGTGACTGCGGAAAGCACCGTTCCCTCCCCCGGCGGACAGCCCCGGGAGTACGGATTCTCGCCCGTCTCGGTCATCCCTCCGCGCGACGCCGGCGGCGGTTTCAGAGTCCCGGCCGGGCAGCGGACAGCCACCCGGCGCGCCTCCTGGCTGCCGTCGGCCGCCGTGGACGCCGTCGCGGCGCTCGCGACCGGGCAGGCGTTCGCGGAGATCCAGCGGCACCCCGTGCTCGTCGTCGCGCTGCTGATCGGCGTGGTCGCCCTGAACGCGCGGGCGTCGCTGTACCGGCCCGCACCCGTGCCCGCTCTCCTCGATGAACTGCCCACCGTCTGCGCGCGGATCGCGATCGCCTGGTGCGCGCTGGCCGCCGTGATCGCCGCGTTCGCCCCGGACGGCACGCTGTCGGCCCGGACGCTGGTCCTGGGGTGCGCCACGCAGTCGGCGATCAGCTGCGCGGGCCGCGGCACGGTGCAGTGGCGGCGTCGCCGTGCCCTCGTGCTGCGCCCCCGCGCCGCCCTCGTGATCGGTCACGCGGGGACGGCCCAGCGGGTGGCCGCGGCCTTTCTGCGTCATCCGAGCTGCGGGGTACGGCCGGTCGGTGTCGTCGCGGACCAGCCGGCCGTTTTCGACGGACTGCCGGTCCTCACCACCGGCGAGGAGGTGCAGCGGGCGCTCATCCAGAACAGTGTGCGGACCGTGCTCGTGGTGGAGCCGCGCGGTGAACGCGGACCGATGCTGCGGGCGTTGGCCGAGGCGGGGTGCGAGCTGTGGGCGGTCGACGCGGACTCACCTTCGTACGACCGGGAGGGCCGGCACACGCTGGCCGGGTTCTCCTGCCGACGGCTGTCGATCCTCCGGCGGCGCACCAGCCTCGGCAAGCGATTCCTCGATGTCGCCGTCTCCGGAACGCTGTTGCTGATCGTCAGTCCGCTGCTGCTGGTGTGCGCGGCGGTCCTGCGGCTGACCGACGGACCCGGTGTGGTGTTCCGGCAGGAGCGCATCGGCAAGGACGGACAGCCGTTCACCCTGCTGAAGTTCCGCACGCACCGCCCGGTCGACGCGCACGAGGCCGCGACCCGCTGGAGTGTGGCCAACGAACAGGAGATGAGCCGCTTCTGCCAGTTCCTCCGGCGCACCTCGCTCGATGAGCTGCTCCAGCTCCTGAACGTCCTCTGGGGCGACATGAGCCTGGTCGGACCGCGCCCCGAACGGCCGTACTTCGTGGCCAAGTTCAGCCAGACCTATCCCGGCTACGCGGCCCGTCACCGGATGCAGACCGGGATCACCGGGCTCGCCCAGGTGCATGGGCTGCGCGGCGACACCTCGATCGAGGACCGTTGCCGGTTCGACAACGCGTACATCGACAACTGGTCGCTGTGGCAGGACGTCTGCATCCTGCTGCGCACGGCCGCCGCGCTCGTCCGGCCGACGGGAAGCTGAGCCGATGAGCCACGCCCTGCCCGTCACTCCCCTGGACACACTGACCGCCGCTCTGCGGCGCGCGCTGCCGGTGCTGCCCGTCGTAGCGGTGATCGCGCTGCTCGGGCTGCCGATCGCTCCGGCCGACGAGGGCGGCGCGAACAGCGCGGACGCCATGTCCGGTCTCGTGGTGGTCTGCTGCGCGATCCATCTCGTACGGGCCCGTCGGCGCCCCCTGTCCGCGACCGCCGCGCTGGTCCTCGGGCTCCCCGTAGTCGGCATCGCGGTCGCGGCGGCCGGTGCGGCGGACCCCGCGGCCGGGATCACCGGCCTGGCCCGCTACCTGCAGATCTTCGTGCTGGTGCCGGCCGCGGTCCTGCTGCTCGTGCGCGACCGGCGTGACTTCCGGCTGCTGACCTGGTCGTTCGTCGCGCTGGCGCTGTGGCAGGGGGCGATCGGGGTGCACCAGTACGTCACCGGGACCGGTGCCTCGTACCAGGGCGAGGACGTCCGTGCGGTCGGCACCTTCGGGCCGACCGACGTGATGGGAATGGCGTCGGTGGTCGCGTTCGGGCTGGTGTGCGCGGTGGCGCTGGCGCTGGGGACGGGTGCCGCGCGGCAGCGCGCGGTCGCCGTGCTGTGCGCGCTGGCACTGCTGCCGCCGCTCGCGCTGTCGTTCAGCCGGGGCGCGTGGATCGCCACGGCCGTGGCCTGCGGCGCGCAACTGGTGCTGGCGGGACTGCGGCGCGCGGTGAAGGTGGGCGCGGTGGTGGCCGCGGCCGGAGTGATCCTCGTGGGCGGGCTGGGCGTCGGCACCGCGATGCTCCAGGAGCGCATCACCAGCATCACGCAGGTCGCCGACGCACCGGACCAGTCGGTGGTCGACCGGTACACGATGTGGGCGGCGGCCATCGACATGTGGAGCGAACACCCTCTGACGGGGGTCGGGTTGAAGGGATTCCCCGACAACCGGGACGGTCACGCCTCGCTCGCCCTGTCCTCGGGCAGCGACATCGCGGGCGCGGGCGCCGCCTACCACAAGCAGCCGCTGCTCTCGCCCCACAACATGTACCTCCTCGTCCTCGGCGAACAGGGCCTGATCGGGCTGCTGGCCCTCGCGGGCAGCTGGCTCGCGCTCCTGGTCTGCGCGCTGCGCGGGCTCGTCCGCGTGCGCCGCACGCCACCGGACACCGCGGGTCCCCGCCTCCCCTCGGGCCGGACCCCGCACGGCACGGACTGCGCGCTCGTGGCGTGCGGGCTGCTCGTCTGGCAGCTGGTCGACTTCGTGTACGCGGACATCGGCGGCCCCTCGACGGTCCTGACGGCCGTGGTCTTCGGCCTCGTCGGCTGGTGGGCGCTGATGGATCCGTCGCCGCCTGCCGACGTGGACGCGAGGGCGCCGGCCTCCTCCGTACCGGAAGAGGCCGCGGCGCGATGACGGTGACGCCTCCCAGGGCGGGGGAAGGCCCGGACACGGGCACGGGGACAGGCGCAGACACCGGCACGGGCCCGGAACAGGACACGGACCCGAACACTCGGCCCGACACGGACACGTACACGGGCCCGAACACTCGGCCCGACACGGACACGTACACGGGCCCGAACACTCGGCCCGACACGAACGCGGGCCTCAACACTCGGCCCGACACGGACACGTACACGGGCCCGAACACTCGGCCCGACACGAACACGGGCCTCAACACTCGGCCCGACACGAACACGGGCCTCAACACTCGGCCCGACACGGACACGAACGCGGGCATCAGCACTCGGCCCGTCACGGACACGGACGCGGGCGGTTCCGTACGGCCGGTCGCGGGCAGCGGGCCGGGCCCCGGGAACGAAGCCGCCTACCCCTCCGCAACCACGGCGGGCACCGGCACGGCGGCAGCGATCGGCGGGACCGGGGTCGGGGCCGATCCGTCTCTCCCTTCCCTCCCTCTGCCCTCCGCCCGCACCGCTCCCCCCGGCTCCGCCGACCCTCCCGGTCCCCCGGGCGGGCACCACGCCCCCCGGAAGGGAGCGGGCCGGCCCGAGGCGGCCTCCAATCGGTTCCTCGCCAAGGCCGCTCTCGTCACCGTCGCGCTCTCCATCGCCGGAGCCCTGCTGGGGCTCGGCCGGGATCAGGCGCTGGCGCGTCTGTTCGGGGCCGGGTCGGACACGGACGCGTTCCTCGTCGCCTGGACGGTGCCGGAGTTCGCGGCGACGCTGCTGATCGAGGACGGGCTGGCCTTCGTGCTGATCCCGGCGTTCAGCGTGGCCGTGACGCGGCGCGCGCGGGGAGCCGCCGGTGATCCCGTACGCGCGCTGGTCGCCGCCACTCTGCCCCGGTTGACGCTCGCCTTCGCGGCCGTCGGCGCGCTGCTGATCGCGGGGGCGCCGTACCTGGTCGAGGCGCTCGCGCCCGGCCTGCCCGATCCCCGCCTCGCGGTGGACTGCACACGGCTGACCGCGACCTGCGTGTTCTCCTTCGGACTCGCCGGATACTGCAGCGCGGCCCTGCGGGCGCACCGCCGCTTCGTGGCGCCGGCGGCGATCTACGTGGCGTACAACACCGGCATCATCACGGCGATGTTCGTCCTCGGCGGCCGCTGGGGCGTGCGCTCGGCGGCCCTCGGTGTCGCGGTCGGCGGCGCGCTCATGGTGGTGGCCCAGGGGCCCTCGCTGTGGCGGCAGCTCCGGCGCGGGCGGTCGACGGGCGACGGCCTGGACGGCGAGCCGGCCCGCCCGATGGATCTGACCCTCGTCAGCACGGTCCTGCTCTTCGCGCTGTGCCGCCAGTCGCAGGTCCTCATCGAACGCTTCCTGGCCTCCTCGCTCCCCGCCGGAGCCATCTCGCATCTGAACTACGCCCAGAAAGTGGCCCAGATGCCGATGGTGCTCTCGCTGATGCTGTGCACGGTCACCTTCCCGGTGGTCGCGCAGGCCATCGCCGAGGGCGACACCGAGCGGGCCCGCGACCGGGTGGAGCGCGATCTGGCGCTCGTCTCCTGCACCGTGCTCCTGGGCACGGCCGCGGTCGTCGCGTGTGCTCCGCAGATCATCCAGCTCCTGTTCCAGCGGGGCGCGTTCACCGCCGAGGACACGGCGGCCACGGCGACGGTCATGCGCGTGTACGCCCTCGGACTGCTGGGCCACACCCTGGTCGGCGCGCTCGTGCGCTCCTACTTCTCCTCGGGCCGGCCCACCTGGTACCCGCTGTTCGCGATGACCGCCGGGATCATCGCGACCTCCTGGATCGGCGTCCTGGCCGTCGGTCCCTGGGGGGTGTGCGGGATCGCCGTCGCCAACGCGACCGGCATCACCATCAGCGCACTGCTCCTGCTGTACGGCATGGGGCCGCGCAGTGTCCCGATCCGCACCCGGCGGGTGGTGGCCGAGATCGGCAAACCCCTGCGGGCCGCGCTGATCGCCGCGCCGGCCGGGGGTCTGTGCGCGAGCCGCGTGGACTCCCCGCTGCTCGGACTCGTCGTCGGCGGCACGGTCGTGACCGTCGTCTTCGCCCTGCTGGCCTGGGTCTTCCGGGTCGAGGGATTCGCATCCGCACTCCGTTCCGTCACACGAAGGGTTTCGCATGCCCGTTTCCGCTGACAGCAGCAGGCGTACCGGCACGAGCTCCCTCGACGCGCCGCCCTGGGTGGCGATGTACCACTCCGTCGGGGACTGTTCCGACGACCCGTACCGCATCACGGTCTCGCCGGACCGCCTCGACCGGCAGCTGGGCTGGCTGCGACGGCGCGGTCTGCGCGGGGTCCGTATGACGGAGCTGCTCGCGGCCCGCGCGCGCGGCCAGGGGCAGGATCTGGTGGGCCTGACCTTCGACGACGGGTACGCCGACTTCGTCGAGACCGCCCTGCCTCTCCTGCACCGCCACGGCTTCGGCGCCACCCTCTTCGTCCTGCCCGGACGGCTCGGCGGCGACAACGCCTGGGATCCGCTGGGCCCCCGCAAGCCGCTGCTGAGCAAGCAGGGCATCCGGCTGGCCGCCGCCTCCGAGGGCATCGAGGTCGGCTCGCACGGACTCACCCATGTCGATCTGACCAAGGCCGACGACACCGTGCTGCACACCGAGGTCGCGGAGAGCAGAGCGGTGCTCTCGGAGCTGATCGGCGCCGACGTCGACGGCTTCTGCTATCCGTACGGAACCATCGACAGCCGGGTCGTCGACGCCGTCCGCGACGCCGGATACAGCTACGGCTGCGCGATCGACCCCGGCCCGCTGACCGGCCCGTACGCCCTCCCCCGCGTGCACATCGGCGAGAACGACACCCCCGTACGCCTGTTCCTGAAGCACAAGCTGCACCGTCTGCGCCGGCGCCCGGTCGAGGGGGTCTGATGAAGGCGCTGCACATCATCACCGGTCTCGGCGTCGGCGGCGCCGAGCAGCAACTGCGGCTGCTGCTCCGGCACCTGCCGGTGGAGTGCGACGTCGTGACGCTCACCAACCCGGGCTCGGTCGCCGACGGGCTCACCGACGACGGTGTGCGCGTCATCCATCTCGGCATGACCGGCAACCGCGACCTCGCCGCGCTCCCCCGCCTGGTGAAGGTGATCCGCGCGGGCCGCTACGACCTCGTGCACACCCACCTCTACCGGGCCTGCGTGTACGGCAGGCTCGCCGCCCGGCTGGCCGGGGTGAAGGCCGTCGTGGCCACCGAACACTCGCTCGGCGACTCGCAGATGGAGGGCCGCCGACTCAGCTCGGGCGTGCGCGCCCTGTATCTGGCCAGCGAACGGCTCGGCCGCTCCACCGTCGCCGTCTCGCCCACGGTCGCCGAACGGCTGCGCCGCTGGGGTGTGCCCGGACCGCGCATCGAGATCGTGCCGAACGGCGTCGACCTCGCCCGCTTCCGCTTCGACCCGGCGCTGCGCGAACGCACCCGCCGCAGGCTCGGGCTGCCGGAGGGCGCGTACGTGATCGGCGGCGTCGGCCGGCTCGCGGCGGGCAAGCGGTTCGACGTCCTGATCCGCGCGCTGGCCGAACTGCCCGTCGACTGCTGGCTGTTGCTGGTCGGCGGCGGCATCGAGGAGAGCGTGCTGCGGCGCGCCGCGCACGACGCCGGTGTCGCGGACCGGGTGCTGTTCACCGGCGAGCGCCCCACCGGCGGCGCTCCCGGCGCCGATCTGCCGTCGCTGATAGGAGCCATGGACGTCCTCGCCTCGCCCAGCCCCGAAGAGGCGTTCGGGCTGGCCGTCGTGGAGGCGATGGCGGCCGGGCTTCCGGTGCTGTACGTCTCCTGCCCGGCCGTCGAGGACCTGCCGCCCGAGGCGGCCCGCGGTGCCGTCCGGATCCAGGGCGGCACCGACTCGTTCGCACGCGCCCTGAACGGCGTCCGAGCGCAGGCTCCGGCCCCCCGCTCGGCCGCGGAGGCCGCCCACCACTACTGCATCACCCGCAGCGCCGCACAGCTCATGGACGTGTACGCGGCCGCTGTCTCGCGCACCTGACTGGAGTGAGTTCCTCATGTCCGAAAATCTCACCAGGGGCCACCGCGCCTCGGGAACGGCCCTCGCCCGGGTGAAAACCGTGCCGCCGTGGTCGGTGCTCGCCGCCGGAGCCGTGCTCGGCGGCCTGCTCGGCGGCGCGTACGGCGTGGTGAAGACCCCGACCTACACGGCCACCAGCTACGTCATCGCCGTACCGACCGACAAGGGCGACCCGTCGGCCGCTCTCGGCTTCGCCCAGGCCTACGGCCGGGTCGCCACGCAGCTCGCGGTGCTCGGGGACGCGCAGGTGTGGGCCGGTGTGCCGGTGAAGACGCTGCAGACGAGCGTGCGGACGGCGACCTCCCCGGACGCTCCGATGGTCGCCGTCTCGGCCATCTCCTCGCGCCCCGACCGCGCCGCCGACATGGCCAACGCCGTCACCCGCTCGCTGACCCAGCACGCCAACGACAGCCGGAACAGCACCCACGTCGAACTCCTGTCGTTCTCCCGCGCGGTGAAGCCGACCTCGGCGTCCTCGGCGCCCGCGACGGTCACGGGTCTGGTCGGGGCGAGCGCGGGCGGCCTGCTCGGCGGTCTGGTGCTGCTCGTCCGCCCCCGGCGGTCCACCGGGACCGCACGCCCGGCCTCCGTGCCGGGCCCGGCCACCGCGGCCGATGTGCACGGACAGCTGTGAGCGGGACGCTCCACGCCGGGGTACGGAGGACGGCCCGTACCGAAATCGTCACCGACGAGCGGGAGTTCGCCGAGCTGGGGCCTGCCTGGGGGCGCCTGTACCGCCGGTGCGCCGCCGCCACCGCGTTCCAGAGCCACGCGTGGCTGCACTCCTGGTGGCTGTCGTACGGGACGCCGGGGCGGCTGCGTCTGGTGGTCGTGCGCGAGGGGGATGAACTGCTCGCGGTCGCGCCCCTGATGCGGGTCCGCCGTCTCCTGCCCACGCTCGTGCCGCTCGGCGGGGCGATCTCCGACTACGCGGACGTGCTCCTCGACGACGAACACGCCGACCGGGCGGCGGCGTTGCTCGCGGAGGGCCTGTCGGCCGCCGCCCGCACCGCGCTGATCGACTTCCGCGAGGTCCGCCCCGGCGGCGCGGT
This sequence comes from Streptomyces sp. NPDC060027, assembly GCF_042737005.1. Classification (NCBI taxonomy): domain Bacteria; kingdom Bacillati; phylum Actinomycetota; class Actinomycetes; order Kitasatosporales; family Streptomycetaceae; genus Streptomyces; species Streptomyces sp. NPDC060027. Next base: position 1,201 of record NZ_JBHWVI010000069.1, on the reverse strand, counting down.
GGAGCGGATCTACGAGCGCTGGCGCGGCCCGCGCCGCCGGGTCCTGGACTCCCTGTGCCTGGAGCTGCCGGCCACCTCGATGGGCGAGCTGGTGGACCGCCTCCCCTCGGCCAAGGCCCAGCGCGTACGGGCCAAGCTGCGCAAACTCGCCGCGCTCGGGGTCGAGCAGCGGGTGGTGGCCCACGACGAGGTGGACGCGGCGCTGCACCGGCTGCTCGAACTGCACCGATTGCAGTGGGAGGGACGGAAAGTGACGTCCGAACACCTCCATGAGCGGTTCTCGGAGCATCTGGTCCGCTCGGTGGGCCCGATGGTGCGCTCCGGGGACGCGGTGGTCACCGAGTTCCGGCTCGACGGCGCCGTGCTGGCCGTGGACCTCACCCTGCTGTCACGGCGTCTGGCGGGCGGCTATCTGTACGGTGCCCATCCGCAACTGCGCGAGCGCAAGGCGGACGTGGCGGTGATACTGCTCGACGCCTGCTCCCGGCACACCGAGACGGGCGCCCGCGGGACGCTGAGCCTGCTGCGCGGCGACGAGCCCTACAAGCACCACTGGCGCCCGGATCCCGTCGTCAACCAAAGGCTGCTCCTCGCCCGTCGGCGTTCGGCGCCGCTGATGTCGGCGGTCGTCTGCGACGTCGCCGCGCGCCGGCGGGGCAAGGAGCTGCTGCGGAGCTGGAGGGAGCGCGATGGCGGCGGGCCCTGAACGACCCGCCGCCACCCGGGTGTCACCAGGCGCCCGACCACCAGTCGCGCGACCACCAGTCGAGGTCCACGCACACCTTCCCGCCGATCCAGTACTCCACCCAGTCGCCGAGATCCAGCGAGGTACAGGTCGGATTCGGGGTCGGCTCGGGTGTGGGGGTCGTCGTCGGGGGCGAAGCCGGCTCAGGTGTCGACGTCGGGGCCGGCTCGGGCGTCGGTGTCTTGGCCGGAGTCGGGGTCGGGGTCGGGGTCGGCGTTGAAGCCGGCTCGGCCGTCGGCGTCGAGGCCGGCTCGGGCAGCGGGGTCGGCGTCGAAGCCGGGATCGGGGTCGGGGTCGGTGCCGAAGGCTGCTCGGACGTCGGGGTCTTGGTCGGGGTCGGCACGGGTGTCGGCGTCGAAGCCGGCACAGGCGTCGGCGTCGAAGCCGGCACAGGCGTCGGGGTCGGGATCGGCACAGGCGTCGGCGTCGAAGCCGGCACAGGCGTCGGGGTCGGGA